>NZ_JBFRNC010000023.1:0-22727 GCF_041470825.1 Vibrio sp. 10N.261.55.A10
GATCAACACGCCCTAGTAATTAGGATGAATTACTGTTCGCATGTGTATATGTAGCCTACTCCAGACTAATTTCCCTCACACCCCAACACTGCGACAAACGCATCCAAATACTTTTCTATAGTTAAATCCGCAGAAACAGGTGGTAGCTCTACGGTAATACACGGCAGGCTTCTTTCTTGGCACCATGTTCCGAATGAACCTGGGGTTTCGTAATCCACGTCTTCGACGAGCGGTAGGTTGAATTGCTTGCTTAGCCAAGTGGCAAGTTCCGATTGGGTTGGGTCATCGACCATGGCGAGTGGTTCGTGGAAAGAGATGACGAACTTGGGTTGGCGCTGCTCAATGAGGTTGATGAGTGACTGCACTTCAGGTTCAAGTTGATCGGCTTGGCCGGTTTTAACTTTTACATCTCTTACTGGGGTGTGAGAACTCCAGCGATAGACAGTGCCGTTTTCTGTCCAATTTTGCGTTGGGAAGGCGCGGTTTAAATCGACTTGATTGGCGTTAGCTCGAGTGCCTAACTGATTGCCGTCTGGGTTCATCGACAGAATCACATCGTGTCGTAAATTGGCGGCTGACAAGCTTCTCAGGGCGCAAGATAACCCCGCGATTGAAGCGGTTTCATCACCGTGTGTGCCTGCTAAAATCAGCCCGCGAGATTCGCTTTCTATTTGCGCGGGGAAGTAGAGCAAGGGTGCGCCCAACACCGATTTTCCATATGACAGCGGCTTTATCGAAAACGCAGCTCTTTCCGTTCTTGGAATTAAACTCACCTTAATCTCCTGATTGATCAAGTACTATCAAATAGTAAAACCAATCGTAGTAAATAACTGTTCACCCTAGCTTGTTAAAAATCTCGATAACGTCGTTAGATTTTTTGATTGTAGAATAACTGCTTATCGAAACTATTTATTGAAAAGAGCAGCCTTGTTCTCTAGCTTTTTTCCTGCGCTATTTTTGAACACTTACTTACTGTGATTGGTATAACTACTATTTAGATGACCTCTATTAAATAAACCATAGCGTCAAAACTCGTCAACCGTCGCATTGTTAATTTTATTACTTTGCTTCAAAGATAGGCTAGGAGAGCAAAAAAACATGGATTTTAAAAAACATTCAACGGCTTTACTCATTTCATCTCTATTGACCCCTTTTATATCAGTAACTGCCGTTGCTGACACATTGCCTGCCGGAACTTCTCTGGCGAAAGAGCAACATCTGGTGCGTGCCAATGATGCAGAAGCTGCGACACTCGATCCGGCAAAGGCAGAAGGCTTGCCCGAAATGCACATTCTACGCGACCTATTTGAAGGTTTAGTGATTCAAGATCGCGATGGCAACATCACCCCAGGTGTCGCGGAGTCTTGGGAAACCGAAGACAACCAGACGTTTGTATTCCATCTGCGTAAAGACGCGCAGTGGTCGAATGGCGATCCGGTGACGGCCGATGATTTCGTGTATGCGATAAGACGCGCGGTAGACCCTAAAACGGCATCGCCAAATGTGTGGTACCTAAAGCTTACTCAAATCAACAATATCGCTGACGTAGCAGAAGGTAAGAAGCCAGTTGAAGAACTCGGTATTTCCGCTGTCGACAAGCACACGGTGAAGTTCGAACTTGATAGCAAAGTGCCATACTTTGTTGCGATGACGGGCCACACATCCATGATGCCAGTGCACAAAGCAACCCTAGAAAGTAGTGACAAGCCGTGGAGCGATCCTAAGCAATTTGTTGTTGGTAATGGTGCATTCGTACTAGATGAGTGGGTGGTGAACGAGCGCATTGAGCTTAAGAAGAACCCGACGTACTGGGACAGTTCAGATACCCACTTAACCGAAGTAACTTATATTCCGTTTGAGAATCAGAATGCCTCGATTAACCGTTATGCGGTGGGCGAGGTCGATATTACTTCGGACGTGCCTACACACATGGCGCAGCAGCTTAAAAGCAAATATCAAGATGCGTTTACCACAGTGCCTCTGTTGTGTACTTACTACTACGCATTCAATACTACGCGACCACCTTTTGATGATGCGCGAGTACGTAAAGCTGTCTCTTATTCTATGATGCGTGACGTTATCACCAATGGTGTGACTCAGGTGGGCAACTTACCGGCTTATACCTTTGCTCATGAGTACACGGCTGGTTTTGATGCAACACAACCTGAATACAGCACGTGGACTCAGAAAGAACGCGATCAAAAGGCCAAAGAACTATTGCAAGAATCGGGCTACGATGCGTCTAACCCGTTGGATTTCAAACTGCTTTACAATACCAGTGAATCGAACAAGTCGATTGCAGTGGCGATTGCATCAATGCTGAAAGGCAACTTAGGCGCACAAGTTGAACTAGAAAACCAAGAGTGGAAGTCTTACTTGGTATCGCGTCGCCAAGGTGATTTTGATGTGATGCGCGCCTCTTGGTGTGGTGACTACAATGAAGCATCAACCTTCTTGAGCCTGTTGCGTTCTGGCTCTTCAGGTAACTTTGCTCGCTACAACAATGAAAAGTACGACGCAGCAATGGATAGCGCACTAGCCGCAACCAGCGAACAAGATCGCCAAGGTTTCTACGACCGGGCAGAACAGTTGCTGGCAGAAGACATGCCGATCGCGCCAATCTACTACTACATGCAGGCTCGTCTAGTGCGACCAAGTGTCGGTGGTTTTGCGAAGAACAATGTAGAAGGGCGTATCTACTCTAAAGATCTCTACATTGAAGAGTAATTGAGCTTCTTATATACCAATAAAATTCTGAAATAAAGAAAAGGGATGTTGATCATAAATATCTGATCAACGTCCCTTCGTCATTAATCTGTAACGGTAAGCGCAAAAAACTGAAACCTGATTGAAGTATTTTTCACTTTTATTTCAATCAGGTGAAGCCATGTTACCCCCTCTACGTGCCCTTGTTGCGTTCGAAGCTGTTGCCCGCCTCGGTTCTATTGGCGCTGCTGCGCGCGAGCTTTGTGTTACCCAAGCTGCGGTGAGTCAGCAGCTTAAAAGTTTAGAAACCTTTCTCGATACCACATTGTTTGAGCGCAGCTCCAAAGGCGTAAAGCTAACGTCAGCTGCTCAGCATTATCAACCGATTGTGGCAGGCTCACTTGCTCACCTTAAATTGCAGACTCAAATCTTGTTCGGGGAAAAAGAAACCGACGTGTTGAGCCTGCGCGTTAATCACACTTTTTGCCATAACTGGCTGTTACCTCGCCTGCCATCTTTTTATCAAAAATACCCTTTTATCAGGCTCGATATTCAGCTGGTGGACTGGCCATCAACCAATCCTTGTCAGAATGTCGATATCGAACTAACCAACGGCAAGGTCGAAAGCGAAGACACCCATAGTGAGCGACTGTTTCAGGAGCATAGGTAACTGGTGTGCAGCCCTTTCAGAGAAATTACGCTCAGCAATTCAGAAGATCAAACTTGAGCAACAACCAACTCTAACAATTAAGTCTAGTTTTGGTATTAGCTTGCTATCAGAAAAGGAAAAGTGGAAAGACTGTGCGATCGCGCGCTTTATCAAGCAAAGCTAAAAGGACGAAATACAATTGTGATTGAAGAGTCATACCCGGCATCAACAAAAGCGATCGGCAGCTCTTAGTTTGACTAAGAGCCAACATCCACACAAATTATTTTTGGCATGTTTAGCCCTAAAAGGCTTTCGTCGTGCAAAGTGATGACGAAAATCGGTAAATAAAAGTCAAAAATAAAAACGCGAGCGGTAGATTGCGATTTATGTTGGTGCTACGTTATGAGCAATTTATAACATATAAGTCATGACACATTAGACTGAGAGATAGCAGCTAACGATGAACAAGACAAAAAGATATCCGGCCAGCATAGTATTCAGCTACCTAATACTTTCATCTTTATGGGTTTTATTTTCTGATCTCGCGGTTGAATCATTATCAAATGACTTGCGTGAACATGCCTTAGCACAGACAGTCAAAGGTCTGGTATTTATCATTCTAACGTCTGCTCTGTTATGGGTAATGGTTCGGAAAAATAATCGCGATTTAGAGAGCGCCAACGATCTTGATAGTGTCACCGGGCTTCATAGCCCATCAGTTTTTTATCGATATTTAAATAAAAGACTGAAAAATTCTCAAGCCATTGACCATTATGTCCTCTTCTTATTAGACATTGATAACTTCAAATCTGTCGCTGACCAGATCGGATTCGAAAATACAAATTCATTTTTAAAAGACATTGCACGATCTATTGAACTTCCTATAGAGCATCAACCGCTTTCATCACGAGTGCATTCAGATGGTTTCGCGTGCTTGGTTAAACTCAACCATACGGAACATATTGAATCCTACATTGCCCTCGTACATCGTAGATTTAACCAGTGTGCTTATCGTTATAATATTAATGCCACTTGCTGTATTGGCGCTGCTCTATTCCCCTCGGATGGGAATAATGCCAAGCAACTCATGGCATCTGCTACCCACGCCTTAACTGAAGCAAAGAAAAGCAAGGACACGATTGAATTTCATGACCCAAAACTCACTGAGCTTGAACGTCAACGTCAAGAAATGGTGCAAGAATTACGTAAAGCGATTGATGACAAAGCGATTGATATTGTGTTTCAGCCTAAATTCAACATTGAAAGTAGACTCGTCGCAGGTGTGGAGGTGTTGTCTCGTTGGACGCATGAGCGCTATGGTGTCGTTTCACCGGATATCTTTGTCGCGCTAGCAGAAGAGAATCATTTTTGTCGTGATTTGACTACGTTAGTTCTAGAGAAGACTGCGTCACAACTTAGGGCTAATGGCTTGCTAGGGAATGAGCTTAATAGTGTCTCGGTCAATATTTCAGCGGTAGAGCTAAATAGCGTTGATGACATGAACCATCTGGATGAATATCTACGAAAGGATCCCGAGTTTGCTCGCTTACTTTGTCTTGAAATCACTGAAACCGCTATTTTGAAAGATATAGATCAGTGTGCGATCGCTGTTCAGAAGTTAAAAAAACAAGGGGTGTCCTTTTCGATAGATGATTTTGGTGTTGGCTACACGTCTTTTGGTATATTTAGCAAATTGGATGTAGATGAAATCAAAGTCGATCGTAGTTACATCAATGGGTTGGAAGATGATTATCGTTCTAGAGCCATAACGTCTGGTATTATTGATATAGCGCGAGGGTTTGGCATTAGTGTAGTGGCTGAAGGGGTTGAAAATGCTCAACAACTGTCAATTTTGAAAACGTTAAATTGCGAACAAGCCCAAGGTTATTATCTGGGCTACCCGATGCCATATAAACAGTTGAAAGAAAGTCTCACCTCTGAAATAGAACTATGTTCAACAACATAACTTAATACTTTTTCATCTAGGCGACAGAGATACAGATGACTTGTATCGAGAAGGATGCTGTTGGCCCAACTATAAGAAATCCCCATTCGTTGACTAGCCGAATGGGGATTTTAGTTACTAGGGGGTAGTAATTTTATCTTCTAACTTGTTTCAGGTTTTAGATAGCCACCATAGTCGCGGCTTTCTTCATTGCTTCCTTGGTTGAACACTCAATCACGTTCGCATTAGCAAAGCGGTGAGCGTCTTTCACTTGAATATCGTGAGCTAAGATAACCAGTCTTGAGTTCGCTACATCTAGGTCGCTGATGCGGTTCTGAATACCGTTTTGACCTTGAGTTTCTACCTTAATCTTAAGGCCTGCGGCTAAGCCTGCTTTCTCTAGTGCTTTCGCTGCCATGAAGGTGTGTGCAACACCAGAAGGGCAACATGTTACTGCGACGATGTCGTACTCGCCTTCGCCTGCTGCAGGAGCGGCTTGAGCTTGTACTGGCGCTTCAACCATGTCTTCTTCTGTTTCTACCGCTACCGGTTTCCAGAAGCCTACGATAACGGCTGTGGTTAGCGAGCCAAGCGCAATACCGACGACGTACATTGGAATGTTGCTTGATACTGGCGCAGTGATTAGGCCGCCCCACGGTGCGTGCAGTAGAACGTCTGTCATGAAGCCGAATACACAGCCCACGATACCACCGGCAACGATTGAAGGAAGTACGCGCATTGGGTCATTTGCTGCGAACGGGATAGCACCTTCAGAGATACCGATAGAACCCATGATTGCTGCCGCTTTACCTGCTTCTTGCTCTTGTTTAGAGAACTTGTTTTTGAATAGGAAAGTCGCCAGAGCCATACCTAGAGGTGGAGTACAAATCGCGATGCCAACGCCGCCCATTAGCCAAGGTTGTGTGTCTACTTGAGTTTGGGCAAATAGGGTCGCTACTTTGTTTATAGGGCCGCCCATATCAAACGCCGTCATACCGCCAAGGATTGTACCCAGAACCATCTTAGATGCGCCAGCCATTGAAGCTAGGAACTCGTTCATAGAAGACATGAACAGTTTGATTGGTTCACCGATGCCCCACAATACGATACCTGCAGAGATTAACGTGCCTAGAAGCGGGTAGATAAAGTACGCTCCTAGCGCCGTCATATTTGCAGAAAGTGGGATCTTCTTAAGTTGGAACACCACGCCACCGGCGATAAAGCCTGCCACGATACAACCAAGGAAGCCGCCGCCCATGTCAGCCATGATGCCAGAAGAGATCATCGCAGGTGCCAGTGCTGGTTTGTCTGCAATTGAGTAACCAATAAAGCCGCCAAGAATGATTGGGAAAAGAACAAGGCCCTTGATACCGATGTTAGAGATATCTGCTAGTAAGCCGTCTGCTGGAACCGCACCTTTGCCTGATGCCATGACCGCTAAAGCCAGCAGAACACCACCGGCTACGATAAAAGGCAGCATGTGTGAGGTTCCGAAAAGCAGGTGACCTTTCATGGTACTAAGGAGTTTTTTAAAGTCGCTACTACTGTTTTTATTATTAGTATTCGTAGCTTGAGTTGTTAGGGTGCTCATAATTTTCTATGCCTTATGAATTAATTAAAATATTAAGGATCTGTTGTTCGTCTTTTGCGTTATGGATATCTTGAATAAATTCATCGCTGAATTTTCCAAATAGTTCTTGTAATACATAAATATGATGGTCAGCACCGTTGTCTGGTGAAGCAATCATAAAAAATACGGTTGGATTAATGCCGTCTTCATCGCCATATTCGATGCCTTCGCACTTTACACCGACAGCGATTGCCGGCTCAGTTACAGCCTTGCTTTTTGAGTGTGGGTAAGCGATGCCGTCCATTGAGGTGATGCTTTGAGATTCACGAATTTCGATGTCTGACAAGAAGGCTTCTTTATTACTGATTCGGTTGTTCTCAAATAACATGCTTGCCAATTCTTCAAACAGTTCTTTTTTATTATCCGCTTGAAGGTTGTTATTAATTAAGTTGACGTTAGTTAGCTGTGTGATCATTTATTAACTCATTCACTATTGAAGTTCTTGAATTAAAATTAATGGATTAACCCGATTCGCGAAATAGCAAATAAAAGCCCTTCACTGTACATTTGTACCAAGCAAAATTAAGTGTGATTTGCATCATTCATCCAGTGTGAGATGGGGCATATTTGATGGTGTTTTTGATTATGTTTTTGACACGCCGAGCGGCCTCATCAGCAACAAAAATGCCCCGCATGAGCAGGGCAGTAAGACTTTGTACTGAGTTCTAAGGGAGCTAGCTGTAAGCACGCGCTACTCGGCCAACGCAGTCCAGTTTGTAGCTCTCAGCATAAGCGGGAATGAACACCGATTGGCCTTTCTCTATTACGCAGGTTTCACCACATTGATGGGTTAGCACCATGGATTCATCGAGTGGCAGTAGGATCTCGGCACCTTCGGTAGTGATCTTCCTCTGATGTGAGTTTTGCACGATAGAGAACTTAAAATCTTCGACTGGAATTTGATATTCCATCACACCACCTTGCTCAATCGGGCTGAGCAGTAATCTATCCGCAGGCTTTTCATTGAATTGAGTACAAGAGACTAATTCATTGATATCCATGTACTTAGGCGTCAACCCTGCGCGGAGTACATTGTCTGAATTCGCCATCACTTCTAAGCCCGTACCTTTAATGTAAGCGTGAGGTGTCTCGGCATCCAGATACATGGCTTGTCCGGGCTTTAAGGTGAGCACGTTCAATAGCAGCGGAGCAAACAGGCCGACATCCCCTGGATACTGCTGTTCTAATTCTGAAATCAACTGGAACACGGGTGCATCAGAAAGCTTGGCCTTCATCAGCAACATGGTCAGCGCCATGCCTTTTTGTTCACCTTGCAAAGACAATAAGCTCGCGAAGAAGCTGGCTAATCCATTGGGCGTTTGGTCGCCCGCGAGATCGTTAACCATCGAATGAAGCTCTGCAATGTCGAGATAATGGAAGTGTTCAAGGATCTCGTTGATCGACCTAAAGCCATTCATCGCGGTGTAGTCGGTTAGGGCATAAACCAGCTCCGGCTTGTGGTTGGGATCCTTGTAGTTGCGGTTGCCAGCCGTCATCGGAATGCCTTGCTGCTCTTCAAGAGCATAGCCAGATTCGGCTTGCTGCTTGTTCGGGTGAACTTGAACAGAGAGCGCTTTCTCAGCCGCTAATACCTTAAACAGATACGGAAGTTCACCAAAACGACTTGCGACTTTCTCACTTAGAAACAGGTTTAGGTTCTTGGAAATAAGGTTCGACAACGTGGTTTGCTGACCATTGTCAGTGACCATCGAACAACCATTAGGGTGAGCACCCATCCAGATCTCCGCTTGCGGCTCACCAGACTGGTTATCAGTACCAAACAGTTGGCTGAACGAAGAAGGGCTACCCCATGCGTAGTTCTGAATCACGTTAGTCATAGGGTAGAAAAAACGTTGGACGAACGAATCGTTCGCTAAAGAAAAATCAGACATCGAAATCACCATGAAGGGAAACATGGCTTGAGCTCTACTCGGCTTAATGAAATGCGAGACTAGAGTGGGCTCAAGCCATTGGAGTTGAAATGGCTTAAGCCGCTGCTGTTGCTAGCTTGGCTTTGCGTAGATTTTTAAGTGCGATACAAGTAACCGCAGTTACGCCTGCACCAGACGCCATGCACAACAGTGCTAGCAGTGGGTAGTTCATTGCGCCAAGTAGAGCGACCACTGGACCACCGTGAGCAACACTGTTGGTGATACCAAACGAGAACGCCATTACCGCAGCAGTCATTGAGCCAAGCACGTTGGCTGGGATAACTGACATTGGATCTTGAGCCGCGAATGGAATCGCACCTTCAGAGATACCCACCAAGCCCATCGCGCCTGCTGCTTTACCTGCTTCAATCTCAGAAGATTCGAATAGGTCGAACTTACGGCCAAGTCTGGTTGCGATAGCCATACCAAGGGGAGCGACAGGGATTGCACACGCCATTGCACCCATGAACTGAGTTTGACCGCTGGCAATCATGCCGACTGAGAATAGGAACGCCACCTTGTTGAACGGGCCGCCCATATCAAAGCCGGCCATGCCACCAAGGACAATACCAAGCAGAACCACGTTGCCTGTACTCATGCTGGTTAGCAGTGCAGTAAGAGCATCCATCAGCCCAGCGATAGGTGCGCCAATAACAAAAATGAACAAACCTGCGATGAACAAAGAGCCAGTGATCGGAGCGATCATGATAGGCACAAGCGGTTGAACGAATTTGTGGTAGTTAAACGAAGTAATCCATTTAACGAAGTAACCCACTAATAAACCCGCGATGATTGCGCCAATGAAGCCAGTACCTGCGTCAGCGCCATAGAAAGAACCGTTGTTTGCAATCCAGCCGCCAATTAAGCCAGGGGTTAGGGCAGGGCGGTCAGCAATCGCGTAAGCAATGTAGCCAGCCAAGATTGGGATCATCAGGGTGAAGGCCACCACACCCACCTCTAGGATTTGGTTCCACATGCTGCCAGCAGGAATTGCCATGCCAGATTCACTCGGCTCACCGCCAATGGCTAGTGCTAGGGCAATCAAAAGACCGCCCGTCACCACGAATGGGATCATGTGAGATACGCCATTCATCAAGTAACGGTAAAGGTCTGAACGTGCTTGCGAGGCTTTCTCTGCAACAGATTGGTTGGTCGGTGCTTGTTCTGCTTGGTAGCTTGGCGCGTTGAGTGCTTGCTTAATCAAGCCTTGCGCGTCTTTGATTGGCGCTTTTACGTTGGTTTTGATAACGCATTTTCCGGCAAAGCGAGCCATGTCGACCTGTTTGTCACAAGCCACCACAATCGCATCTGCGCGTTCGATCTCTTCTCGAGTTGGGCTGTTCTTAACGCCAATAGAACCGTTGGTTTCGACCTTGATGTCGTAGCCAAGAGCCGCCGCGCCTTTTTCTAGTGCTTCGGCTGCTAAATATGTGTGTGCGACGCCAGCTGGGCAGCCTGTCACACCAATGATGATGCCTTGCTTCTCAACATTGGTTTCTGTCTCAGCAGGTTCAGGTTTGGTAAGCAGTAGCTCTAATGCCGCTTGTTCAGATTGAGCATTAATGAAGTTTTCAATGAAACCTTCTTCAATCAATTTTGAAGAAAGCTCTGCCAGTACTTCGATGTGGTGATTATCGCCGCCATCAGGAGAGGCAATCATGAAGAACAGTTTTGATGGCTGGCCGTCATCGGCGCCGTACTCGATACCCTGTTGATGGACACCGATAACAACCGCGGGTTTGATGACCGCAGCGCTTTTCGCGTGTGGCAGAGCAATACCTTCTTCAAATCCGGTATTACCTTGTTCTTCACGAGCTTTAATGTCGGTAAGGAACTGTGCTTTGTCTGAAATTCGACCTTGTGCGTACAGCACCTCGATCAGCTCTTTAAATACGTCTTCTTTTGAATTAGCGCTAAGCGAAAGCTTAATCAAATTTTGGTTGATCAATGTTGTGATCATAATGAACCCCTACTCTGTTTTTATTTTGTTAGGGGTATTCTGGAATCTACGGCTTGCCTTCTGTAGTGAAGAAAAAATGCATTTACTGGATGATTGTTGCCTTATAAATGGAGTGTGATTTTGATCGGTTAGGAGTGCCTGTTTGGGGGAGTGTTGACAGCTTTTATGAGGTTATAACGCTTTTATTGATAAGGGCTTAGATTGATTTTTCTATCATGATAACAGTGTTCTAAATCTGGCCTTAGACTGGAGATTTATTTCCACTACTGGATTTTTGTAACCTAGATCTCAAATTGTGATTTTGCTCAATAGCGCTATGTTTCACTAAGGAGTATATCTATTCCCGTAGCCTTATTGCTGCTTATAAGAGTTCGAAACAATGATATTTCATGACCTAATCTCGTCGGTATTAAACGAGCGAGAACCGTTTCATAACATCTGGTTTGCGGGAGATTTTCACACGCCTTCAGCATTCAGTTATCAGGTGAACTTTCCGCGTTTAGAGCTGGTGCTCGACGGTGAGTATATTAATGAAATGGAGAGTCATGATCGCAAGATCACCAATGTTGTTGCGAAAGCAGGGGATGCGATTTTCATCCCGCCTAACTGTTGGAACAAGCCGAACTGGGATACTGATTGTTCGGTACTGAGTATGTTGTTTGGGCGTCGTCAGCTTGGTTTAAGCTTGGTGAGCAAGCGCAAAGGGGAAGAGAGCTTCTACGATATCCAAAAGCATAGTATTCAGACTCGCTCTGGCTTTGCGATTGATAATATTTTGGAGGCGCTCAGCTCGTTAGCGCGCGAGAGCAACAAGCAGCCGATGGATGAGTTATTGCTGCAAGCGTTGCTTCAATACAGCAAGACGATGCTGGATGCGCCTGTCGAGAAGTCTCACAGCCGCGTACAGGATGTGTATCAAGGGATCTGTATCTATATCCAAGAGAATTTCCACCGCCAGATCACGCGAGACAGCATCGCTTTGCGCTTTAGTATTTCATCCAACCATTTGTCGCGAATGTTTCGTCAACAAGGCCACATGACGCTGGCTGAATACATTACACGTGTGCGAATCGACCGCGCTAAGTTCATGCTCAAAAAATACAATTTCAAGCTCAATGAAGTGTCGGTACGTTGTGGCTTTAAGGATGTGAATTACTTCTGCCGAGTATTCAAAAACCGCACCGGAAGAACCCCGACTGAATATCGTGGTTCAATCTAATATCCCTTCAAATTGCCATTTTTGACCAGAGCTTATACGACCGAAATTTGTATGACTAGATCACCACAGTGAGCTCTGTGTTGTGGTGATCAATTTGCTTTGTGTTTTCCTCTGCTGTTTATTTCTATACCTTATTTCCAAACCTATCTTTAGGCACGTTCTCTATTTATCCCGTTTCACTAAATAAACCCAATTAATAACATTAAGGCTTCGCTTTGCGAGTTGCTTATTGTTTTTCGTTGCCTATTTATTGAATTAAACGTGTGAGAGTTGATGTATTAACGCGATGCATTTAATGGATGATAAGTAAATTAAAAACCACTTATCGAGACGATAAAATCTTGTTGTTGTTGTCCGGCTTACTGATTTAAATGTTTTTAAGTTGTTGATTTTAAATGCTTACTTCGCTTCGGCTTATTCTTTGTTTACTAACGTGTAATTCATGTCTCGAAATCAAATATTCAGGTTTATACGCCCCATCACAACCTTGACTTATAATACTACAAATTAAAAATTCTATAGATAATATGATCTTCAGATATTCATCATAAAGAAGACTTATACATGGAACTCAATACTCTGATCGTAGGAATTTATTTCCTTTTCCTTATAGCAATAGGTTGGATGTTTAGAACGTTCACCAGTACAACCAGTGATTATTTCCGCGGGGGCGGTAACATGCTTTGGTGGATGGTTGGCGCGACTGCGTTTATGACACAGTTCAGTGCTTGGACCTTTACTGGCGCAGCGGGTAAAGCGTATGCCGATGGTATGGCTGTCGCGGTTATCTTCTTAGCGAACGCATTTGGTTACCTGATGAACTACCTGTACTTCGCTCCGAAATTCCGTCAACTGCGTGTGGTAACGCCAATTGACGCGATTCGTATGCGTTTTGGTAGCTTCAACGAACAAGTATTTACTTGGTCTGGCATGCCGAACAGTATTGTTTCTGCAGGTATCTGGCTGAACGGTTTGGCGATCATCGCATCGGGCATCTTTGGCTTCGACATGACGACAACCATCGTTCTGACTGGTCTTGTTGTACTTGTTATGTCGGTGACAGGCGGCTCTTGGGCGGTTATCGCGTCTGACTTCATGCAGATGGTTATTATCATGGCGGTAACCGTAACGTGTGCTGCAGTGGCTATCGTACAAGGTGGTGGCGTTACTGAAATCATCAACGATTTCCCTGTAGCAGAAGGCGCATCATTCGTTTCTGGTAACAATCTGAACTACGTAAGCATCTTCGGAATTTGGGCATTCTTCATCTTCTTCAAACAGTTCAGTATCACCAACAACATGTTGAACTCTTACCGTTACCTAGCGGCAAAAGACTCAAAGAACGCGAAGAAAGCGGCACTGTTGGCATGTATTCTGATGACCATCGGTCCAATCATTTGGTTCATGCCACCTTGGTTCGTTGCAGGACAAGGCGTTGACCTTGCAGCACATTACCCAGACGCAGGCTCTAAAGCAGGCGACTTCGCTTACCTTTACTTCGTAGAGCAATACATGCCAGCGGGTATGGTGGGGCTTCTAATCGCAGCGATGTTTGCGGCAACTATGTCTTCTATGGACTCAGGCTTAAACCGTAACTCTGGTATCTTTGTAATCAACTTCTATCAACCGATTCTTCGTCCAAACGCGACAGAGAAAGAGCTGATGATTGTGTCTAAGTTGATGTCTACCTTCTTCGGTCTAGCTATCATCCTTATCGCGCTGTTTATCAATTCGCTAAAAGGCTTGAGCTTGTTCGACACCATGATGTACGTGGGTGCACTTATTGGCTTCCCAATGACCATTCCAGCATTCTGTGGCTTCTTCCTTAAGAAGACTCCGGACTGGGCAGGTTGGGGTACGCTAGTGGTCGGTGCGATTGTGTCTTACATCGTTGGTTTCGTGATTACCGCTGAAATGCTACAAAACTTGTTCAACCTAGAGCCTCTAACAGGCCGCGAATGGTCTGACTTGAAAGTTGCAGTAGGTCTGATTGCGCACCTAGTGTTTACTGGCGGCTTCTTTGTTCTTTCGACATTGTTCTACAAACCACTAGAAGCGTCTCGTCAGAAAGATGTTGATACCTTCTTCAACAACCTTGCGACACCATTGGTTTCTGAATCAACAGCACAGAAGAAACTGGACAACAAACAACGTCACATGCTGGGCTCACTGATCGCAGTGTCTGGTGTGGCAGTGATGGCGATGTTTGCTCTACCGAACCCATTCTGGGGAAGAATGATGTTCGTACTGTGTGGCGGTATCGTATTCGTAGTTGGTTTGCTGTTGGTGAAAGCTGTAGACGACTCGGTTGAGGATGCGAAACAAGCGAAAAAAACAGCTTAAGTTAGCTAACCAGTTAAACAAGTAATTAAACATAAAACGGCTGAGCTCTAATGCTCAGCCGTTTTTTATTGTATGAGAAAATGAGCTTATAACGATTGGATAGGTGTCACAACAGGGGATTAATGGATGCTTTGAGTTTGACCAGAAGAGATGAATTAGATAAGGCGTGACGAGATGTACATCAACAAGGCTTGTAGGTCGACACTGCTTCGAGTCTTTTGCAGACGCTCATTGACCTGATCGTGAAGCAGGTTTCGAGTTAGGTTGGTCGCCGCAATAATATGTTCTCGTTGTGGTTTAGTTGGCAGAACGAGTGCAATAGCAACGTGCACTTCGCCGATACGTGATGCCCAGTCAATTGGGTCGTCACTGACGATAACCGCAATCGAGAGATCTTGAGTCGATTCAAACATTACATGCGGCAGTGCAATACCCGGTGACACGCAGGTTGAAGAGCGTTCTTCTCGCTTAATAAATGCCAGAATCAATTCATCTGGGTCTTCTGGGTAAACAAGGTGAGCGAGCCCTTTCAAGCACTCAAATTTGGTCAGTTGGGTTTGCGCCTTAGCGTGGTGCCATTTGATATCACAAGGTGGGCATATTTGTGGCATTCGCTGAATTAGATCGCTAGAGAACTCATGGCTCACCTGTGAGCCAACCATGTCGTAATGCTCTGCAATTATGTCTTTGAGAACGAAACAGGCAAGCTCCGCATCAATACCGACCGCGGTTATCTGGCACAAATCACCACGAAGTAAACCTACTTGCAGCATCGCGACGGATTTGGAGAGATCAGCGGTTCGATTTTGAGTGATGTTGATAATGCGGATGTTGCTTTTGAATTTCTTCGCTAAGCGAGTCAGCGGCTGCGCGACATGTGAGTTCGCGGCAGGATCGTTAACGAAGAAGGTGATCTGGTATTCGTTCATGGAAAGTTTAAGTTCGACAATGCTTAATAAAGACTTTATCGATACTCAACAATACCTCTTCCATGGGAATGAATAAGGTTTTAGCTGGGTCAAATCGGTTTGGTTGTTCGATGTCGATATCAGAGACGATCAACACTTTGTCTGCGAGGGTAATATCTTGGGCGGTCAGTAAGTTTTCAATACCCATAGCGCCTTGCGTCTCAACCTTGATTGAAACGTTGAACTTAGGGGCTGTTTTATTTAGAGCATCAGCTGCCATATAGGTGTGCGCAATGCCTGTAGGGCACGCAGTTACCGCTACAATTCTCATTATTATTCTCGGCTTAATCTCGTCTCTGTTACGTTACATAAGCTACCTTTCACAAGCTACCTTGCAAAAGCTATCTTGTATGGGAACTTCAGTATAGAAAGCTCGCATAGAGGAGGGACGATATGTTTATGGGTTCTGGGGATTTTATGGATTGCCGTTTTTTATTCCAAGGTGAAAGTCACACTCTGAGCTCTTGGTTACAATAATCCAGTTAATGCACCTTTCGTCCTATATATTGAGTGCCTTCACACCGTTAATCTTTTCATCTTATTAACCTTATTCCTAGGTTAACAGACACTAATTACTTCAGTCTGAATGCAGGCGAGGCAGAGCAACATATGGATATCACCAATATTATCGAGCCCGAGATTATCTGCTTGGAACTACAAGCAGACTCTAAACAGGCGGTATTTGAAGAGCTTGTCGAACTGCTCGACCGTGCCGGTAAGCTCTCTAATAAAAGTGTATTCCTTGATGATATCTGGAAGCGTGAAGCCATTGGTAATACGGGCTTTGATGATGGTATTGCGATTCCACATGCGAAAAGTACTGCCGTCGCTAAACCTGCTGTCGCAGTAGGCATTAGCCGAACGGGCATTGATTATGGTGCTGATGGCGGTGAACTCTCCGATGTGTTCTTTATGCTCGCTTCACCAGACAACAACGACGACCATCATATCGAGGTACTGGCTCAGATCTCGACCAAACTGATCGAAGATGGCTTTGTTACAAAATTAAAGGCAGTCGAGTCGGTCGAAGAGGCTCAAGAGCTGTTTCTCGAAGCCAATTCAGATTCCTTCGACAGCTACGCTTCTAGCCATCATGAAGTGTATGTCGAACCACTAAGCCCTTGGGCACAATCTCTTAATCGCCTCAAAGAACACTTATTATACGGCACCTCACACATGATTCCTTTCGTGGTTGCAGGTGGTGTGCTTTTGTCTTTGTCGGTGATGATGTCGGGTCATGGTGCAGTACCTGAAAGCGGTGTGTTAGCAGATATCGCACAGATGGGCATCGCGGGGTTAACCCTGTTTACAGCGGTGCTCGGTGGTTACATCGCGTATTCAATGGCCGACAAACCGGGTTTAGCGCCCGGTATGATTGGTTCTTGGGTTGCGGTGAATCAATACAATACCGGCTTTCTCGGTGCAATTGTGGTCGGTTTCTTCGCTGGTTTTGTGGTGAATCTACTTAAGAAGATCAAACTGCCAGACAGCATGATCTCGCTGAGCTCTATCTTCATCTATCCATTAGTCGGCACCTTCGTGACCTGTGGTGCGGTGATGTGGGTGATTGGCTCTCCGATAGCTCAAGTAATGCTTGAGATGAACCAAATGCTCACGGGCATGGCAGGCTCCGGAAAAATGGTATTGGGCAGTATTTTAGGTGCAATGACGGCCTTTGATATGGGCGGCCCGATCAATAAAGTAGCAACGCTGTTTGCCCAAACTCAGGTGAATACTCAACCATGGTTGATGGGCGGTGTTGGTATTGCGATTTGTACACCACCACTAGGCATGGCACTGGCGACTTTCTTATCGCCAAAGAAATTCAAACGCGACGAACGCGAAGCAGGTAAAGCGGCGGGCATCATGGGCATGATTGGCATCAGTGAAGGCGCGATTCCTTTTGCTGCCGCCGACCCTGCGCGCGTTCTGCCTGCGGTTGTTGCTGGTGGCATTGTCGGTAACGTGGTTGGCTTTATGTTCCATGTAGTGAACCATGCACCATGGGGTGGATGGATAGTGTTGCCAGTGGTTGATGGCAAGATTGGCTATATCGTTGGCACACTAGCGGGGGCTCTAACGACAGCCCTGATCGTGATTCTTCTGAAGAAGAACGTGGTTGAAGGTGAAGTGAATTCTAATCAGTTGACCTGTGGTTCGGTAACGGAAGAAGGGCAAGCAGATGTATTGGCGATCACTTCTTGTCCATCTGGTGTTGCCCACACTTTCTTAGCGGCGAAGTCTTTAGAAAAGGCGGCGCATCATCTTGGGGTTCGGATTAAAGTCGAAACCCAAGGTGCCAACGGAATAGGTAATCGCATTACCCAGAAAGACATTGAAAGGGCGAGGTTGGTGATCTTTGCTCACGATGTGGCGATTAAAGAAGTTGAACGCTTTGCGAATGTGAAAATCTTAGATGTCAGTACTAAGGAAGCAATGCTTAATGCTCAGGCGTTGATCATGAGAAAGGTGTAACTCTTTAAACCGCAAAGTTTATCATCTATAAAGTTAACTAGATCAAAACTAAAAAGACTCCGCTCAGACCTGTTAAGGCGAAAGTGGAGTCTTTTTGTATTGTGCCCAATCAGTCAGGTCAAACGCTAAAAAGGGTGGTACTTAAATACGTCTTCAACCATTGAGTTGAGTAAATCGATATCGTCACAGGTTTTGGCGTAGGTACGCAGGCCTGCAATTTGAACCTGAACATGTCGAGCAAGCTGAGTCGGTTCACGCTCTTTGCTGATCTCACCCAATTCTTGTGATTCTGCGATCAGCTTAGCGAACTCACCTTCCATGATTTTGAGTGATTTCTTTGCTTCTTCTAATAATTCGGCGTGTTCATCAGTCAGTTCTGCTACCGTTTTTGCCAGCATACACATGCCATTTGGCGAACTTTGTTTTGATTCGACCACAGCACGTTTGACGAAGCTTTCGAGCGCTTTGATTGGAGAGTCTGTTTCACTGCGGAAGCGGTTCAGATTCAGGATGCCAAGTTCGGTATAGCGAGCAAGCGTCTCTTTAAACAAACCTTCTTTGCTGCCAAAAGTCGCGTAGATGCTGCCCGGACGCATATCAATCACGTCTTGCAGGTTACGCATAGAAGTCGCATGAAAGCCCTTTTCCCAATACAGGTTCGTTGCTTTATCTACTACATCTTGTCTATCGAACTTCGCAGTCTTGGCCATAACATCTACTTCATTAATCTGAACATATGTTCAATATTTTATGCTGAACGCCCGTTCTAGTAAAGGTGTGTTTAGCTGCTTTGCGCAGGCTTAGAACATCAAAGAGTTAATAAAACATCCAGATCATCAGGAAATAATCTTAATCATCAATAACTTCTACGGTCTTGTGCTGAGCGCCGTAGTAGGTGCCTTCATCGATGGTGTACATCAATGTTGCTTCGCACTCTGGACAATCGAATTCCTCATTGGGTTCAATAGCCGTTTCTTCTACCCATTCCCAACCGATATGTTCTTCGCAAGCGGGACAGTCCATAAAATATCTCTCAGTTATTGTCGCATATTTATTGCGAATCTCTACTTTAATAATTCGGCATTATACATATTTAGTTAACGAGGAATAGACAGTTAATCAGCGCAGAATAGGGAGTTGATTAGTTGTGAATCAATCGCTGGTGAGCGTTGAATCTATAGTTAGTTCTGAATAGATTGTTTTCTCTGAGCACATAATTGGTGCAGGCCCACCCCTTTTGGGTAGTTAAAGTGTGTCAGATTTCAGTCGCTTACGTCAATAAAATGTTGTCGCATGTGTTTTGGGTATCGTTAGGTCGCTTAGCTAACAGTTTTATCGGTAAATCAATGAATTTTGTAAGGTTAAATGTTACCTTCATCGCATCGCGATCTGTGTGGCACGGTAATTGATGCACATTGATCAAGTTGAATAATTATACAGTCACAATTGAGGCGCATCTTATTAAGGGTGTGCGAGTTAGATGACTGAAAAGATTTGTTAGCTGCTAGGAAATGAAAATGAAATTAACCGATATGTCTTTTAAGCAAAAAATCATCGCTTTGCTTATTTTACCGATCTTGGGATTTCTATGGCTTAGCGTTTCTGCGATTTCAAAAGGCGTAGAAACCACCAGTGAATTGTCTTCATTAAACCAACTTACCCGTTTGTCGGTTGTGTACAGTGAACTTGTGCATGAGTTACAAAAAGAGCGTGGAATGACGGCTGGGTTTATCGGCTCACAGGGCACTAAGTTTGTCAGTGAACTACGTGCACAAAGAGCCAGTGCAGATAATAGACGTAATCTGAAAACCGAATACTGGCAATCTGCTGAAATCGATTTACCGCAGATCACTCGGCTGAACACTGAAATAAGCCAAAGCCTAAATCAAATTACTTCTATTCGAAATCGAGTGGATTCTCAATCGATTCCTCTGTCTGAAGCTTTGGGTTACTACACCAAACTGAATGCAAAGCTGCTGAGCGTATCGGCGTTAATTGCTGAGCTTAGCTCTGATGCTGCCATCACCACTGAAACCATCGCTTACTACAACTTTTTACAAGGTAAAGAGCGAGCGGGTATCGAGCGTGCTGTCCTAAATAATACCTTCTCTAAAAATGAATTTGGCCCAGGCATGTTGGTTAAATTCATCTCTTTGGTGACTGAGCAAAATACCTATTTCTCAAACTTTGAGGTATTGAGTAACCCAGCTAACGTTCGTTTCTTTGAACAGCAATTGAATGATCGTTCGGTGGCAGAAGTAGAAAAGCTTCGTGGTTTGGCTGAATCTAAGATGAGCGGTTTTGATGTTGATCCTGTGTACTGGTTCTCGCAATCTACCGCTCGTATTGTTCAGCTAAAGAAAACAGAAAACCGCCTAGCAGAGTCGCTTATCGCACTGACAGAGAAAAAAATGTCAGAGGCGCAGTCTGCGATGATGATGAGTATTGGTCTGTTTGCTTTGATAACCTTGTTCGCGACCTTCGTGAGCTATAAGGCGATCAGCGACCTGACGATGAGAGTAAAAGATCTTACAGTGATGTTGTCTAAGGTTCGTAATGACAACGACTTAACAGTTCGCGCTAAGTTCGTTGGCAACAGCGAGCTTGGACAGATCTCTTCGGCACTCAACGAAACGCTAGAGAAGTTTTCAAACGTTATCGACAACCTGTCTCAGTCGAGTCTGACCTTAGCTTCAGCCGCTGAAGAAACCTCACAAACCTGTCACTACAATTCGAACACGCTAGTGCAACAACAAGACCAAATTGGCTTGGTTGCGACGGCGACAGAAGAGTTATCAGCAACGGTAAATGAGGTGGCGGCTAAAACTCAGCAGACAGCAAGTTCCGCTAAACTGGTCGATGAGCAGTCTCAAGAAGGTTTGAGTACGGTTCAAAACTCTTACCACTCTATCGAAAAACTGGCATCTGAAATTAATGATCTAGCGGAAAAGATCACGCACTTACACGAGAGCAGTAATAACATCAACAGTGTGATTGATGTGATTAAGTCGGTCGCTGAACAGACTAACTTGTTAGCATTGAATGCGGCAATTGAAGCGGCACGAGCGGGTGAGCAAGGTCGTGGATTTGCGGTAGTGGCTGATGAAGTTCGCACGTTAGCACAGCGTACTCAGCAGTCGACAGCTGAAATTGAAGGTTTCATCAGCTCGTTACAGTCTGATGTGCAAACCGCGTTTAATGTGATTGATAACAGTCAGAAGATGTCGTCTAAAGCGGTTGAGGATTCAAAAGAGGTGGAACACACCTTACAAGGTATCTCAGCATCGGTGAGCGAGATCTTTAGCATGACTGAGCAGATCGCAACCGCTACCGAAGAGCAAGCGGTAGTGACTCAAGATATTGCTCAAAACGTCATGGCAGTAGAGCAGAAGTCGACAGAATCTACGACAGGTGCAACGCAAATAGCTGCAACAGCCAAAGAACAAGCTCAGTTAGCAGCTTCATTGAAAGATATTGCGAGTACGTTTAAGAGCTAACTAGCAAGCACTCCAATAAGAAGTAAAATGCCCGTTAGTCTCTACTTTTAATAGCAGGACTAACGGGCTATTTGTATCTGCTGTCTTCTAAATGGCAACAGATAGTCCATTCAATGGGGATCTACCCCATAAACCAAGACACGAAAATCAACGCACCAAAACCAAATGTCGCCATTAATGCCGTGTCGCCACCGGCTGCTGTGTAGCTGCCTTCGGTTTGTAGGTGAGGGAAGTCAGGTCTGCGAACCTTAACTACCATTGCGAGTGGGCCCCAGATAGCTAGGAACACCAGGACCATGCCTGCATAGTCCAGCATGCTTACAAACTGGCTAGCGAACAGCTCAGCTAATACCAAAGGTAAGATGAAGGTTAGCGCATAAGCCAACGCTTTGTTGTTGGTCACCGCATCTTTGTTTTGGTCGTAAAGCGCCATCGACACGCCGAGGAAAGAAGTCACCAAGGCCAGAGCAGAGAACAGAGCGATAACCACTTTCAACCAAGCAGATTGGCCGCTGAACGCAGAGATCAACTCAGAGATATTGTGGAACTGGCTTATCGCGTCTGCGCCAAGGTTGCCGATAATCGCGAATAACCAAGTTAGGTAGCAAATTAATGGAATCACTGAGCCTAGCAGAATCATATTGCGGATCTGCTTTTGAGTTGCTTCACGGTTGTAGATAACCAGTGACGGGATCACCACCATAGAGGCAAAGCTAGTAAAGATAACTGCGCTGTATTGCACCACGTCGTTGGCCGTGTATTGGCTGGTTTGAGTTAGGTAATCAAGGCGAATGTTGCTAAATAATGACGCGATAACGATAAACAGCATCACGACCATCAAGATGAATAGCCCGCGATTCAGTTTGTCGATATAAGACTTGCCCGAGACGACGATAGCACCCATCAATAGGCTGAAAATGGTATACGCAACGGATGCTGATACATCGACACCAACGTCGAGCAGTAGCTTATGAATGATGTCACCGACACCCAAGATATAAGCGATCAACATGCATACTAGCAACAGGTAAAAGAGTGCATTGATAAAGTGTTTACCTTTGCTGCCCAGAGTGAGGTAAGCAACACTGCTCATGCCACTGTTGTCTTTAGTTTTAGTGCATGCTTCTGCCAGGAGGAGTGCAGAGTATGTGGTGCCGATAAAGATAAGTAGCATCAGCACTGAGCTGATCATGAAGCCAAATTGGGCCAACACCATGGGAATAGCGAGCATGCCAGCCCCTAATGCAGTTCCTGACAGAATCAAAGAACTGCCGAATAATTTCATATTCAAGAAAAACAACCTCAAGCGATCCAATTAAATTTTGTTTGGATTGTAAATAATTGTTTCCAAGACTAACAAAATACTCAGTAAAGTTAGGGGTTAATTTCTAGGGCGTGTTGATC
>NZ_JBFRNC010000024.1:0-887 GCF_041470825.1 Vibrio sp. 10N.261.55.A10
TAGGGCGTGTTGATCTTTCGTGAGTGTTTTTTGAACAGCATGGTAAAGAGTTATAATTTGCTTCGCCAAAAGTAAAACCATAACCAATACCATGCCAAGAACAATGCTAACTGATATTCGCTGGGAACTGCTACTCCAAGTTATGAAAAGTACAGGTCGTATTTACGATAAAACTGAACATCGAATGACATTTGAAGGAATACTTTATCGAATGAGAACAGGTATTCCTTGGCGAGATCTACCCTCTGAGTTCGGAGAGTGGAGTACCGTTTACAGACGATTTAATCTTTGGTCAAAGAAAGGGATTTTAGATAATCTTTTCAAAAGTTTATCTAACATGGCTGATTTTGAATGGGTATTTCTTGATGGCTCTATAGTTAGAGCACATCAGCATAGTACAGGTGCAGCTACTGAAAGTTCAGAGCAAATAGGAAAAAGTCGCGGGGGCAACTCAACCAAAATTCACTTAGCCGTAGATAGTGGTGGCCTGCCGATTTGCTTTGATTTATCAGAGGGACAACGCCACGATATAGTGCATGCCGAAAGCTTAGTTGAGCAACTCGATGAAGTTAATACCATCGTTTGTGATAAAGGATATGACAGCGAACCTTTCCGTACTTTTGTTAAGGAACGTGGCGGAGAAACGGTAATTGCTAAACGCAATTACGGACAAGATATAGACAAAGACAGTATGGATTGGTGTTTATACAAGTATCGTCACTTGGTCGAAAATGCCTTTGGGAGAATTAAGCATTATCGAGCTATTTCAAGTAGATATGACAAGCTAGAAAGGAATTATGCCAGCATGTTATCGCTGGCATTCATGTTAATGTGGCTACCGATGTATTGTTGAACGCGAAATGTACAGCAAAGATCAACACGCCCTA
>NZ_JBFRNC010000025.1:0-52358 GCF_041470825.1 Vibrio sp. 10N.261.55.A10
CTTTACGGGGTCACTTCATTATGAGTGGCTTTGTGCTTAATATTTCAAGTTCAGAGGAGGTAATTTCAAAAAGCCCAGATAGGGTTCTGCATTAACCGAAAGATGCCCAGATAACCGTTGCTACCAAAATTGGGCACACAAACTTCACATACATTGGCCAAACCTTACCAAACCAACCAAGTTGAAAATCAGGACTGCCTTGTTCAAGCTCTTTCACTTTTGAAGCTCGGCTCCATACCCAACCACCAAACACACAGAACATCAGTGCAGCGACTGGTTGAAGATACTGAGTTGCAATCATCGCTACCATGCCAAACATCGCAGCAAAGTTGTAAACAATCACCACACTAAACAGCGCGATAGCACCACCAATCACCCAGCTTGTTGGCGTTCGTCTAGTATTGAAACGCTCACTCACTAGCGCAACCGGGCCTTCAAGCATCGAAATCGAAGAAGTCAGTGCAGCAATCGTTAGTAGTAAAAAGAACACAATCGCAAAGATCTGTCCAAGCACACCTAAACTATCAAACATCAACGGCAAAACCGTGAATACTAGAGTGTCAGAGCTTAATAGTGAGCCGTCTTCAGCGTAGATTTGAACGCCTTTTTGCATCGCAACAAACATTGCTGGCATCACCACTAATCCAGCAATAAAAGCGACAGCAGTATCCACCAGAGTTACGTTCATCGCCATTTTTGGTAGGTTCTCTTTCTTGCTTAAGTAAGAGCCATAAACCAACATCGAGCAACCGCCAATAGTGAGTGAGAAGAACCCCTGTCCCATTGCCGCCAGAATCAGTTTTCTATCCCACACTTTCTCAAAGTCTGGAATAAGGTAATGTTTTAGGCCTTCCATCGCGCCAGATTGCGTCATGATGTAAACAAACAATAAGCCAAATAAAACAAACAGCGCAGGCATCAAACGAGTCGACCATTTCTCGATGCCTTGCTTAACACCGCCCTGCACAATCAAGATAGTCAGTACATAGAACGCGACGGTACCAAATACGTTGCGCTCAACACTGAAGCCCTTAAACCAATCAGCAATCGCTTCTAGGCCGATAAGATCCGCGACCGCACCAATTAGGAAACAGATCAACCAGCCACCAACAATACTGTAAAACGCCAACACTGCGCTTGGTACACTCAGTCCAACCCAACCGACAAACTCACCGACTTTCTTACCCAAAGGGTTTGTCGTCAAAGATCGCATGCTATCAACTGGGTTTGCTTGGCCGTGACGGCCGATAGCCATCTCAACCACCAACATAGGGAAAGCAACCACGAAGATCATGATCAAATAGACTAAAAGGAAAGCGCCACCACCGTTGCTAGCAACTTGAGTCGGGAAACCCCAAATATTACCCAAGCCAACCGCTGCACCAGCCGCTGCTAAAATAAAACCTAAACGAGAGCTAAAGTGCTCTCTTGAAGAGGAAGATTGTTGGTCCATATCGCCCGCATTAAAAATCAGTGAACTAGTTGAGAAGTACAGTAATAAAAAGCAATGATAGGCACAACCAATAAATGAACAATTCTCTGATTTTTACAATCAATGCGCTATTTAGAACAACAAAATTAACAAAAAACCAGTCTTATCGTTCAATTATAAGCAACAAAGCGAAGCAGTAGGCTTAAGAAGGAAATGGATTGAATTGAGATAAATACTCGCCGTGTGGTTCCATTTATACAAACAAAAAGAGCACCGACCGGTGCTCTTACTATTCATCACTAGACTCGAATTAAATTGTGAAGACTTGGTAATCTTTTAAGTTCGGAATGATTTCATGCAGTTCTTGCTCTTGTTCTGCCATCTCATCAAGTGAATCACAGAACTCATTCGCTTCCTCCTGTACTTGTTGAGAGTGTTCTTTCATTCGCTCTTCAACTTTCAGCTTTAATTCAGCCATACTGTCAGCCAGTTCAGTCAGGTTTAGGCCACCGTCTTGTTTCATTTTTTCTGACATCGCATTAAAAGCGCTAGAGATAAATTCTTGGTTAAAGATTTCTTTCGCCTTCTCGAAATCTTCAGACCAGCCATTGGCCATCGAATCAAAGCTTTCTGCAGGCAACACTAATTCGCCATCTTTGTAATAACGCGCTTCCAGTTCTGCAAAGTAGGTTTTCATTGATTCTTTTACATTATCAAATGACTCAGGTGAATCCAGGCTAGCCGCGATATCATCAATCACGTCATTGGCTAACGCTAAGCTATCGTTGGCCATTTGTTTCGCTCGAGGTAGGTACTCACTCATGTTTTCGCGATATTTCTCAATCGCCGCTTGTTGGTCAGCATCAAGCTCAACTTTCTCGCCATGAATATAGAGATCGTTATTATCATCGAACACGGCGGTATCACCATTTACCTGATGAATTTCGACTTTTTGGTCATCGATTCGCAACTCATTCTTCAAATCAACTCGACATTGAGCCGCAAATGTTGGCAGGCTCACAACAGAGATCGCCGCTGTTAACGATGCAATTAATACACTGTTTTTCATAAATACATTGTTTTTCATAACATCCTCTCATCAATCTGACAGATTACTATACCCTTGGTATATGCTCCTTTGTCAGAGAAACGTTTTATATCTATTAGTCAGTTAGTCGATAGAGATAACTTCGTAGCAAAACTGTTTATCTGCGACCTTAAACTCAATCTCATCACCAACTTCTTTACCCATTAGAGCCTGGCCAAAAGGTGCATTTGCCGTCACGATGGCAATCTCATTCTCATTCCACGTGACAGAAAGTCCGCCGACTCTCGGCCCCATAAAAAAGTGTTTATATTGATCATGCTCGTCAATGACCACAACGTAACTGCTCACCGTAACCTTCTCACTATCACGCAACACTAAGTTACGATAACACTGAATATCGTCTTCACACTCTTGTACCCTCACCGCTTGACCATGGGCGAGATACGAAGCTTCTAATGCCAATGTATCGTACTTATGTTCAGGCACTGTCTCTTCATCTGTCGCAGCATCAATAGCGCGTTGAGTAGCAGATTTTGCGATACGTAATCGGGATTCAAGTTGCTCTATGATTATTTGGCGAAGCTCAGACTTATTCATACTATTGGGGTGCTTTTCTATAGGAGCTACAGAATAGAATTAGGTACAATCAGGTGCAAGACATTTGATTCATCAAGCGACGCTATCATGAATGGGCGCCCGCTTTAGCATCAATACGACACTTAATAACTCAGGTAGAACATAAATGATTGAGCAGAAGCTAAAACAAGTATTCGGATTCGACTCACTGCGCAATGGGCAAAAGCAAGTCATTGATAACGTTCTATCTGGTCACTCGACTGCCGCGATATTCCCGACAGGCTCAGGTAAATCGCTGTGCTATCAATTACCAGCATTAGAGTTACCGCACTTAACCTTGGTGATATCGCCACTGTTAGCCTTGATGAAAGACCAACTCGCTTTCCTGCACAGCAAAGGCATTAGCGCAGCGGCAATCGAATCAAGCCAAGACCGACAAACCACACAACAGGTTATGCAGTCAGTGCGTAACGGTGACACCAAGATCCTCATGATCTCCGTCGAGCGCTTGAAGAACGAACGCTTTCGTCAGTTTATCTCCCAAGTGTCGATCTCACTGCTTGTGGTCGATGAAGCGCACTGTATTTCAGAATGGGGACACAACTTCAGACCCGACTACCTGAAGCTTCCTCAATACCAAAAACAGCTCAATATTCCTCAGGTTCTACTACTGACAGCCACTGCGACTACAGCGGTTATCCAAGATATGAAGTCAAAGTTTGAAATTGATGAGGAGCGCGTTGTGGTTACGGGTTTCTATCGTCAAAATCTCGATCTGTCGATTCAACCTTGTGAACAAACCAGTAAGCTAGAAACCTTGTGCAATGTGGTTAACCAAGCTTCTCTCGCTCCGACTATTGTTTATGTCACCCTTCAACAAACGGCAGAGATGGTGGCTCAGCAGCTTCGCAATGCTGGCGTTAATGCAGTGGCTTACCATGCGGGTCTTAAGCCTGAAAATAGAGATGCTATTCAACACCAATTCATGAATGATGACGTGAGCTGTATCGTCGCAACTATCGCGTTTGGTATGGGCGTGGATAAGTCCAACATTCGCCGAGTGATTCACTTTGACTTACCAAAATCGATCGAAAACTACTCACAAGAGATCGGCAGAGCTGGTCGAGATGGGCAAGCGTCTGAATGTATTTTACTGGCTAACAAACACGGTTTAAGCACACTCGAGAACTTCGTTTTTGGTGATACGCCAGACAACATATCGATCCAAGCGGTATTAAAAGAGATCTACGAAAATCAAAACATTGGCGCTTCTGGCTCGAATCAATGGGAGATCATGCTTAATCAACTATCACGTGAATCCAACATTCGTCAGTTACCGCTAAAAACACTACTGGTGTATCTCGAAATTGAAGGTGTGATTGAGCCCAAGTACAGCTACTTCGCAGACTACAAATTTAAGTTCATTCGTCCGAAACAGCAGATCACAGAGCAATTTCAAAGTGAACGTCGTCAATTTGTCGAAGCGATTTTCCAATGCTCTCCTCAAGCAAGAGTGTGGTGCCAAGTCGACTTCGATGCGCTTTGGACACACTTCCAAGCCGATCGTCAGCGTGTGATTGCGGCTATCGACTACTTCAATGAACAAGGTTGGATTGAACTAGAAAGCAAGCAGATCACCGATGTCTACGCGATCCACAATACTTCTGAAGATATGATGCAACTGTCAGAGCGTCTAACTGAGTTGTTTAAAGCAAAAGAAAACAGCGAGATAAACCGCCTTAACCAAATGCTGAATTTCTTTGAGGCGGATACTTGCCTAAGCTCACGCCTTGCGAGTTATTTTGCCGATGATAAAGCACCAACAAACTGCGGTCACTGCTCTGTATGTCGAGGAGAAGTGGCAATCTTACCAACCGTTGATGTTGAACCTATCGATGATGAGACGGTGATGACATGGATACATGAGTTTATTTCGGCTAGCCAACAACTGATTACCGACGAGGCAATTACTCGCTTCTTATGTGGAATCGCCACCCCGCTTTCAACCAAACTCAAAGCCAGTAAAATGGTCGGTTACGGCAAGCTAGAGCAGCAACCGTTCAGTGATACCTTAGCGCGAGTAAAACAACTTCCTAGGTAATTCTTACTTATAAAAAACCGACTAGGCTATGAAGCGTAGTCGGTATTCATCTCACTCATTATCTTTAAAAGAAGCTCAACTGACGCATTTGGTCTTTAGGTTGCAGCATTACGCTTAAACCAAGCAGGCGTATTTCTCGCCCCTGTTGTCTTTTCAGTATTTCACTAAGCAGCTCTTTGAAGTGTTCACGATCGAGAGAGGCATGGATGTGTTCAATCGTGGTTTGTTGAAAGTCGGCGAACTTGAGCTTAATGCCCTGCTTGATGATCGCTTTGCTTGGGCTAGCCTTTTCTAAGCGAGTCTCGAGTTCAGGAAATAGCTTATCTTCGATTACCTGCCAACATTCTGCGTAGCTTGAAATGTTTTGGGTAAAGGTGCGCTCTACACCTACCGATTTTCGCTCGCGCTCGATGATAACTTCTCGATCATCAATGCCATGACTGCGCTTCCAGAGTGATGCACCTTGACGGCCAAACTTGAGTAGCAGGTCTCGATAGTCAGACTCTTTGATATCCTTACAAGTAAAGAAACCCGCTTGGTGCAGCTTTTCTATGCTCACTTTGCCGACACCGGGAATCTTTTCAAGTGGTAGCTCATCGATCACTGATTGCACGTCTTGTGGAGGGATAACAAACTGACCATTGGGCTTATTCAGATCTGAGGCCACTTTCGCCAAGAATTTAATCGGTGCAATTCCTGCAGAAGCTGTCAGGTTCAGTTCGTTCCAAATATCACGGCGTATAGACTCGGCAATAAGTGTTGCTGAACCGTGACACCGCTTAGAATCGGTGACATCAAGGAAAGCTTCATCCAAGGAAAGTGGTTCAATGATTGATGTGTATCGAGAGAAGATTTCACGGATCTTTTTAGATATCTCGACATAGACCGACATTCTTCCCGGCACAACCAATAGATTAGGACAAAGCTGTAGGGCCTTTCCGGTAGGCATTGCAGAGCGAACACCAAACTTGCGGGCTTCATAATTACAGGTGCTCAAAACGCCGCGTTGCTTTTCATGCCCACCAACAGCTAACGGGCGATTTCGGTAAGCAGGGTTATCACGCATTTCTACAGCCGCGTAAAAACAATCCATATCAACATGAATTATTTTTCTTACTTTCTCTTCACCCGCGCTACACATCTAGGAATCACTCGACCTTACAACTGTATCTATAAACAGTATAATCCAATTATTATCAGATTTAAAACGATCTCGAGTCCAGCTAAAGAGGTTTCTCTTCAATAGCCATGAGCTCTTCTGATACTATTGTTAACGAGTATTTAGTCTATAAGTAGGGATCGCTTGTGAGTGAAAAAATACTAGTAGTGGAAGATAGCCGAGCATTTCGCAACTACCTGTACCAACAGCTGAAAAATAGCGGTTATGAGGTAGCAGTTGCTGAATCGATTGCAGAAGCAAAAAACATCTTGGAACAAGAGACGGATTTCTTGTGTGCCGTATTAGATTACTGCTTACCTGACGGGCAAGACGGTGAGATCATTGATCTCGTCTTAGGCTATCAACAGAAAATCATTGTCCTGACCGGGATGTTCGACAATCAACTGCGAGAGCAAGTCCTAGCCAAAGGCGTTATCGATTACATACTTAAAGACAGTATGTCATCAGTAAGCTACCTACTTCCCCTGGTTCAAAGAATTTCGAATAATCGCCATCACAAAGCATTGGTTGTCGATGATTCAGCGGTCGTTCGCCGTTACATAGCTCAACTTCTAGAACACCAATATATCCAAACTATCCAAGCCGAAGATGGCGAACAAGCATTAAAGCTCCTTCATAACGATCCCGATATTACGTTCGTTGTTACAGACCATGATATGCCGAAGAAAGACGGTATAGCGATGATCCGTGAGATACGACGCGATCACGACAGAAACCAGTTGGCTATTCTAGGGTTATCAGGCAGCGATGATCGCACCATGACAGCTCGATTCCTTAAAGCGGGGGCTAACGACTTCCTTTACAAGCCTTTTAACCAAGAAGAATTTTTTTGCCGTATCCATCAACTGCTTGATATGAAAGAAGCGGCCAACGAGCTATTTCGACATGCCAACGAGGATGCTCTTACTGGCTTATGGAACCGTCGTTACCTGTTCAATCAAACATGTAAAGGTTGTGAGCAGCGCAGTATAGCCATGATGGATATCGACTTCTTCAAGAAAGTGAACGACACCTACGGTCACGATGGTGGTGATGCAGTCCTCGTGGAAGTCGGCAAGATCATCAAAGACCATTTTAAAGATGATGTTGCTGTACGCTTCGGTGGCGAAGAATTTTGTATTCAGTCGTGTGGTTCGTTTGAGAGCTTTGTTGACAACTTAGAGTCCATGAGAGAAGCCATTGAAAGCCATGTTGTTGAGCATGACTCTCAAAGAATCAAGGTCAGTATCAGTATCGGCGTAACCGATTTAGACGCGAAGCTAGATGAGCAGATCAAAGCCGCTGATGAGCTTCTTTATACGGCAAAAGAGCAAGGTAGAAACCAACTAGTGTTTGCGCGTAACAGCATGCAAATCGAACAATAGTCATTCGCCTCTGCTTCCATTTTTGGTATACCAAGATTAATTGCTAGACCTCAAAACTAAAAAAGCTCAAGACGATAATCTTGAGCTTTTCAATTTGAGGGCATAGATAACTCTATCCCCTATGACTGTCACCAATTAAGCGATACGGTCTTTACTCCAAGCCGCTTCTTTTTGTTGACGCTCAGCCAGCTTCTCTTCACGGTAAGCTTCACGTGCTTCACGCTTCTTACGCGCGTCACAAGGTTCAGGGCAGTTACATACTTTATCAATACCAACAGCACCCAAACCGCCACAGCTACCTTTCACAACTTTCTTTTGGATAATGTAGCCAATTGACATCGCTGCGATTACTGCAAGAAAAACACCAAATGTAATCAGAAATGTATTCATAATTATCTCGCTTACCTTATTTACCTAAGTATGGCTTAAATGCTTCAGAAGCAATTTCTTTAAAGCCATCTGCTGTTTTTACCACCATGAACACTGGGATGTTATGTTGGTTTGCGACTTCCATTCCTTTTTCCTCACCTAAGACCATAAGGCCCGTAGATAAGCCGTCTGCAGTCATTGAAGACGGGTTTAAAACAGTCACAGAAACCACTTTATGGTGAAGAGGCTTTCCTGTTTCAGGGTTGATGATGTGTGAGTAACGAACACCATCACGTTCAAAATAGTTACGGTAATCACCAGAGGTTGCGATAGCCATATCACCCGGCTCGATGATCTCTTGGATATTACGCTCATCAACGCTTGGTTTCTCAATCGCGATACGCCAGCCCACGTTCTCACGGTTTAAACCTTTCAGACGAATTTCGCCACCGACTTCAACCATGTAGTTGTGAATACCGATAGAATCAAGGTAGTCAGCGACGACGTCAACACCCCAACCTTTTGCAATCGTGGATAGATCGACATACAGGTTAGGTAGGTCTTTCTTCAACATGTTGCCTTCAACACTAAGATGATGGATACCAATCTTAGCCTTGCGAGCCGCCAGCTCTTCATCTGATGGCACAACTTCAGGACGAGCTTCAGGACCAAAACCCCATAAGTTAACTAACGGACCAACCGTTACATCCAGAGCTCCTTCAGTAAGACCGTTCAAACGAATCGCTTCTTTCACAACCGTCGCTGTTTGCTCAGATACTTCGAACGCATCCGCACCTTTATGCTGGTTGAAACGGCTTAATTCGGAATCTTCACGGTAAGTCGACATCTGGTCGTTTACTTCTTCAAGTAGACGATCGATCTCTGTATGAACTTCATTAGACTCAGGAAATTCATCACCATTGATGTATTTAATATTGTAACTCGTGCCCATCGTTGGGCCACTCAAATGCACTTGCTCTCTTGACTGCTCACAGCCCGCAAGAAAAATCAAAGAAGTTAATGCAACAAGCCAAATTCTCACTTGCTTACTCCTGTCTAATGTTGAGGATTTATATAAGGAAAAATAAGAGTAAAAAATAGGTATTTTGAATGCCTTACTCTTTCTTATATAAGCCAGTATGTTGTCAAAAGCTGTCTTAGAAAAACAAATGGCTGACTCGTAGGAGTCAGCCATAATATCAATCACTTAAGTGGATTAACCACCGAAGTCATCTAGTAGGATGTTTTCATCTTCTACACCAAGATCTTTCAGCATGCCGATAACAGCAGCGTTCATCATCGGTGGACCACACATGTAGTACTCACAATCTTCAGGAGCTTCGTGATCCTTCAGGTAGTTTTCGTACAGTACGTTGTGGATGAAACCAGTGTAACCGTCCCAGTTGTCCTCTGGTTGAGGATCAGACAGTGCACAGTGCCACACGAAGTTTTCGTTTGCAGCCGCTAGGCCATCGAAATCTTCAATGTAGAACATCTCACGCTTAGAACGCGCGCCATACCAGTAAGACATCTTACGAGTAGACTTAAGACGCTTAAGTTGGTCGAAGATATGAGAACGCATAGGCGCCATACCTGCACCACCACCGATGAATACCATTTCATTGTCTGTGTCTTTAGCAAAGAACTCACCAAATGGACCAGAAATAGTACATTTGTCGCCTTCTTTAAGAGACCAGATGTATGAAGACATAACACCAGGAGCTACGTCAGGGTTGTTTGGCGGCGGAGTTGCGATACGCACGTTAAGCTTGATGATGCCTTTCTCTTCTGGGTATGAAGCCATAGAGTAAGCACGGATCGAATGCTCTTTAACGATAGACTCATAACGGAACAAGTTGAACTTATCCCAGTCACCACGGTATTCCTCAGGAATATCGTAATCTGCGTATTTCACGTGATGTGGTTCAGCTTCAATCTGAATGTAACCACCCGCGCGGAACGGAACTTCTTCACCTTCAGGGATCGCTAGAGCAAGTTCTTTGATGAAAGTAGCTTCGTTGTTATTCGAGATAACAGTACATTCCCACTTTTTAACACCAAAGATATCTTCGTCTAGTTCAATCTCCATGTCAGTTTTCATAGCAACTTGACATGCAAGACGTTCGCCTTCGCGAGCTTCACCTTTTGTGATGTGATCAAGTTCAGTTGGAAGGATGTCGCCACCACCAGACTTAACTTTTACACGACACTGACCACAAGAGCCACCGCCACCACAAGCGGAAGATACGAAGATACCAGCGCCAGCCAGGGCACCAAGTAGCTTGCTACCAGGTTGAGTAACGATCGCCTTTTCAGGGTCGCCGTTTACTGAAATAGTGATGTCACCTGATGGTACTAACTTAGACTTAGCGAAAAGAATCACTAGTACTAGAGCCAGTACAATAATGGTAAACATCGCTACGCCAAGAATAATACTAAACATTTGTTATTCCTTATTACTGGGTGCTTACCCTACAGTTGAACACCAGAGAAAGACATAAAGCCTAACGCCATCAGACCAACAGTAATGAACGTGATACCAAGGCCACGAAGACCTGGAGGTACGTCAGAGTACTTCATCTTCTCACGGATACCCGCAAGAGCAACGATAGCTAACATCCAACCCACACCAGAACCGAAGCCGTAAACAACAGATTCAGCAAAGTTGTAGTCACGAGTTACCATGAAAGATACACCACCAAAGATTGCACAGTTAACTGTGATCAGTGGAAGGAAGATACCTAGTGCGTTGTACAAAGGTGGGAAGAAACGGTCTAGAACCATCTCTAGGATTTGTACAAGTGCCGCGATAACACCGATGAATGCGATGAAGTTAAGGAAACTTAAATCGACACCTTCAACAAGCGCGTTTTCTTTCAGGATGTGTGTGTAAACAAGGTTGTTTACAGGAACAGCGATTGTAAGTACTACAACTACCGCAACACCAAGACCAAAAGAAGTTTTAACTTTCTTAGATACCGCTAGGAATGTACACATACCTAGGAAGAAAGAAAGCGCCATGTTTTCGATGAAAATCGATTTAACTAGCAGACTAATATAATGTTCCATGACTACCTTACCCCTTCGCTTCTACTTGTTCTGGTTTGAACACACGAATTGCCCAAATCAAGAAACCAATTAGGAAGAATGCAGAAGGTGCTAGAAGCATCAAGCCGTTTGGCTGATACCAACCACCGTTGCTCACTAGAGGTAGTACTTCCATACCAAATAGTTTGCCAGAGCCTAGAAGCTCACGGAAGAAACCAACAGTGATAAGAACGAAACCGTAACCAAGACCGTTACCAAGACCATCGATTAGAGATGGGATTGGCGCAGACTTCATTGCGAATGCTTCAGCACGACCCATTACAATACAGTTAGTAATGATTAGGCCTACGAATACAGATAGCTGCTTAGAGATATCGTATAGGTATGCTTTAAGCACTTGGTCTACCACGATTACTAATGATGCGATGATTGCCATCTGAACGATGATACGCACACTGTTAGGAATGTGGTTACGGATCAAAGAAACGAAGAAGTTAGACAGAGCAGTAACGAACATTACCGCGATAGTCATAACAAATGCTGTTTCTAGCTTAGTGGTTACCGCAAGAGCAGAACACACACCAAGAACCTGTAGCGCGATTGGGTTGTTGTCCAACACCGGCGCTAAGATGCTCTTTTTAATTTCTTTTGCACTAGACATTAGTTCAGACCTCCGTCACGAACTTTTGCTAGGAACGGACCAAAGCCCATATCACCTAACCAGAAGTCAAATGTATGTTGAACACCAACGCTAGTCAGTGTTGCACCAGAAAGGCCATCTACACCGTGCTCAGAACCTTGAGGAGCGCCACCTTTAACAACCTGAATAGCAGGTTTGTGGTTTTCGTCGAATAATTTCTTACCAACGAATTGAGCGCGCCAAGATGGGTTCTCAACTTCACCACCAAGTCCAGGAGTTTCACCTTGCTCGTAGTAAGTGATACCAGAAACTGTGTTGCCATCAGTTTCTACCGCAACGAATGCGTACATCATTGACCATAGACCGTTACCGTGAACAGGGATGATAACTTTAGAAGTTTCAGCGCCATCTTTCACAAGGTATACAGTACCCGTGTTAGCACGACGAAGGATCTTAGCGATGTCATCTTCAGCTGAAAGCTTGATTGACTGAGCTGGATCTTTTGCCGCTTTACGTTGGTCGTATGCAGCAGCATCGCCGTCAACGAAATCGCCAGTAGCGAAATCAACTAGACGAGGTTCAATGTTCTCTGCGTACAGTTCAGGGATATTACCCGCAAGTTCAATGCCCGCAACTTCAAGGATCTTAGTTTGCTGATCTAGAACCGCGTTAGCTTGTTGCTTAGGTTTAAGAACAACTGCAGCTGTTGAAACGATGATTGAGCACACTAGGCTCAATGCGATAACAACAAACAGCGTCTTTTTAATGCTATCGTTATTACTTGCCATAGCGCGCTAGTCTCCGCTTAATGTTCTTCTCGATTACAACGTGGTCAAACAGAGGAGCAAATAGGTTTGCGAATAGAATCGCAAGCATCATGCCTTCTGGGTATGCAGGGTTAACTACACGAATCATTACACACATTGCGCCGATTAGGATGCCGTACCACCACTTACCACCATTGGTAAATGACGCTGATACAGGGTCTGTTGCCATGAAGAACATACCAAATGCGAAGCCACCTAGAACTAGGTGCCAGTGCCAAGGCATGCTGAACATTGCGTTAGTGTCAGAACCGATCACATTAAACAATGTTGATACAGCAATCATACCGATCATAACACCAGCAATGATGCGCCATGAAGCAATGCCCATGTATACGATCATTGCAGCACCGATCATAAGTGCAAGCGTTGATACTTCACCGATAGAACCTGGAATGTTACCAATGAATGCGTCCATCCAAGTGATCGTCTCACCAGATACCGTGTTCATTAGCGCGCTACCACCGCCTTGAGCCCATTGGCTAAGCGCTGTTGCACCAGAGAAACCATCAGCTGCAGTCCAAACTACGTCACCAGAAATCTGAGCAGGGTATGCAAAGAATAGGAACGCACGGCCAGCAAGTGCAGGGTTTAGGAAGTTACGACCCGTACCACCAAAAATCTCTTTAGCAACAACAACACCGAAGGTAATACCTAGTGCAGCTTGCCATAGAGGAAGTGTTGGCGGAACAATAAGCGCGAACAAGATAGAAGTAACAAAGAAACCTTCGTTAACTTCGTGCTTACGCACCATACAGAACAGTACTTCCCAGAAACCACCAACGATAAAGACCGTCGCGTAGATAGGTAAGAAGTAAGTCGCACCCAAGAGCATCTTACTGCCCCAACCTGCATCGGCTCCTAAGGAGGCTCCAAGCATTTCGGTTAGCCAGTAGTGCCAGTTACCATCAATGATAGAAACTAGTTCTGCACCTGAATACATGTGGTTTAGTGCTGCAATAGCTTGACCACCTGCGTTGTACATACCCCAGAACATTGCTGGGAATACCGCAAGCCAAACCATGATCATGATACGTTTTAAGTCAACGCTATCACGGACATGCGAGCTTTTCTTTGTAACTGTACCTGGTGTGTAGAAAAGTGTTGCTGCAGCTTCGTAAAGCGCAAACCACGTTTCGTGTTTACCACCTGGTTCAAAATGATGCTCGATGTCTTCAATAAACTTTTTAAGGCCCATGAAAATTACCCTTCCTTCACAATTGTATCTAGGCATTCACGAAGTAACTGACCGTACTCGTACTTACCAGGACATACAAAGGTACACAGTGCTAAATCTTCTTCATCTAGCTCTAGCGCACCAAGTGCTTGTGCACTATCAACGTCGCCAGCACATAGATCGCGAAGCAGCAAAGTAGGCTCCATATCTAATGGCATTACTTTCTCGTAGTTACCAATTGGAACCATAGAGCGATCACTACCGTTTGTTGTCGTTGTCATGTTGAACAACTGACCTTTAAACACGTGACCAAGGAATGAACGAGTAACAGAGAACTTGTTCTTACCAGGCATAGCCCAGCCAAATAGCTCTTTATCACGACCTTCACGAAGAACCGAAACCTGTTGATGGTAACGGCCAAGGTAAGCATGTGGACCTGAAGCGTGAACACCAGATAATACTGAACCTGAGATCAGGCGAACTTCACCTGGCATCAACTCGCTGTCCGTCAACTCTTCAAGGCTAGCACCAATTTGAGTACGAACTAGGCGTGGGTTATTAACTACTGGACCAGCCAGAGAAACAACACGCTCAGAGTAAATCTCACCAGTAAGGAACAACTTACCGAATGCGATAACGTCTTGGTAGTTAATGCTCCACGCTACATTTTGTGCATTTACCGGGTATAGGTAATGCATATGCGTGCCTGCAAGACCTGCAGGGTGTGGGCCATCAAAAACATGTTCTTCAACGTTAGACTGAGCTGAACGAGGTAAGCTAGTACCTTTTTTACAAACGTACACTTTACCGTTAGTCAGAGTTGAAAGAAGATCTAAACCAGCAACGAAAGCATCAGACTGCTCGTTAATGATTAATTCTGGCTCAGCTGCTAGCGGATTAGTATCCATAGCAGTAACGAAAATAGCCTGAGTTTCAGAATCAACTGCTGGAACCTTGCTGAACGGACGAGTTCGCAAAGCGGTCCATGCGCCAGACTCAACTAACTGAGCTTTAACCGTTTCACGGTCAAGACTTGCTAGTTGGTTAGCTTCATAGCTATTGAACGTGATTTGCTCATTGCCTGCTACTTCAATCACTACTGATTGAAGAACACGCTTAGCACCACGGTTCACTTCAATAACTTTACCGCTTGCTGGAGAAGTAAATACAACACCTGGGTTCTTTTTATCTGCAAAAAGAACTTGGCCTTTCTTCACTTCATCACCAACGCGAGCATGCATCGTAGGACGCATACCAACGTACTCTTCGCCAAGCAAGGCGACTTTAGTGATGGACTTACCATCATTAATCACCTGGGATGGAGTTCCTGCGATAGGAAGATCCAAACCCTTCTTTATTGTAATCATACGCACTTGCACTACTTTATCGGGAAAAAGATTCTTTTAATTGCGTAAATTCAGGACGTTTTAAAATCGCCCTTAGACACGACATTACAGTGTCCGGTTTTGGTAAATTTGAGATACCAAAATCGCAACATTACATTAATAAACTCATCACAAATATTATGTGAGATTTATCAGGTGCCGTATTCTAGCATTTTTTGACAACTTGATGCCATGACCAATAACTTGAATACCGCGTTTATTTGGTGAGATTTGAAGCATATGGACTCTCAAATATGTATAAATTTGACGAGCCGCACAGATAGATTGGCTTTTGAATCGTGTTTTAAACAAGAGATTAATACTCTGTCACAAACTAATATTTTACGAGTTATGTTGAAACACTGTTAATAAAAACATTACTCATTGTAGGTATTTTTAGTCGTTCAAATTGCCATCAGTTTGAGTGATATAACAACGAAAAACACATAGGTTTGGCGACAAAAAAGGCGGCATCACCACCTTTTGTCAATATGCTCGCTGTGTTACTTGCCACCACCCATACACATAGGGCTGTCTGGCACGTTATCTAGCTGCTTCATCCATTCATCTTTTGTATAAGTGTGAATGGACAGTGCGTGAATATTATTCGCTAGCTCTTCTGAAAGAGCTTTATTTACCGCTCGATGACGAGCAATAAGACGCAATCCTTCAAACACATCACTGACAACAATCACTTTAAAATGACTCTCAGAACCGGCCGGAACATTGTGCATATAGCTCTCATTAACCACGTTTAAATGACTTGGTGAAAACTCATTGTGCAATTTTGTTTCGATAACTTCTTGGATCATTGTGATTCCTTAATAACGTATTGGCATTATCCGTGGGATGAGTATAAACCCTAAGCGGTCGACTGTCTGAGTATTTGATAGCGAATGGCGTAGGTTTGGTTGAGTTTTTTCTATCTTGTTCAGCCTGCATTTGAGACAATATCTTTGTTATTTCTTACATAAGTATCTCAAGCAATGAAAACCGAACTTACCCTTCACGATAGAACTTTAACCTTACATCGTTTCCCGAAACGTTCAAATGAAACCCTTCAAGCTTGGGATGCGGGCGACGAATACCTGATCAGTCATGTTGAAGAGATGAACCTCGAACCTGGCAAACACATCCTGATCATGAACGACAGCTTCGGTGCCCTATCCGCTTGGTTCTCGAAAGATCATGATGTCACTATGATGAGCGACTCATTTATCTCTCACCGTGGTGCCCTGAAAAACTTGCAGCGCAATCAAAGTAACCGAGTGAACTTCTTGAACACGATGGATGATATCCCACACGGTATCGATCTTGTGATCATGCAGCTGCCAAAAACAAATCGTCACCTAATCTGGCAATTGAGTCAGCTACGCCAAGCATTGCCTGAAGGCTGCCAAGTGATCGGCGTCAACAAGGTAAAAGAGATTCACACCTCTACGCTTAACCTGTTCGAAAAATACCTAGGCGAAACCAAAACATCACTAGCGAAGAAAAAACACCGCTTAGTCTTCTCATCTCCAAACTGCCAGCCAATTCAAACGGTAGAGCCTTTTGTTGAATGGGATGTAGACGGTGAAGATATCCGCCTGAAAAATTTACCAAATGTTTACTCAGGGGAAGCACTCGATCAAGGCGCTCGCTATATGCTAGAGCACATCCCTCAAGATCCTGAGCTACGTCATATCATCGATCTTGGTTGTGGCAACGGTGTATTGAGTGTAAAAGCAGGGCAATTGAACCCACAAGCCCGTATCACCTGTGTGGATGAAAGCTTTATGGCGGTGGAATCGGCGCGCCAAAACGTCAAAGATAACCTTGGTGAAGAAGGCAACTTCCAGTTCATCGCCAACAACTGTTTAGATGGCTTCAAGAAAAACAGCACCTACTTAGTGATGTGTAATCCTCCATTCCATCAGCAACAAGCGATTACGGATCACATTGCGTGGCAAATGTTCTGTGATGCAAAGCATGTTCTAAGCAATGGAGGCAAATTAATTGTTATTGGCAACCGACACCTCGGATACGATGTCAAACTAGCAAGACTATTTGGTGAAGCTAACGTTGAAACGCTTGAACTAAACCAAAAATTTGAGATATTACAAGCAACAAGAGAACCTGCGAATTTTAATAAATAAGCAGAAACGACTTCACAAGAATTTAAGATACCGAGCTTCTGGTGTGAATTTAGAAAGGATAAAGGAATGAAAAAACTGATTTTGGCTGCTTCTATTATGGCTTTGACAGCATGTTCAGCCCCTCAGCAAGAACAGATCAATGTAATGCCAGAAGCTTCACTAAGCCCAAGCAACCTTGTACAAGGCAAAACATACACACTAACCAGTAAAGATGTTCGTGCCGCTCAATATGTTGCATTGGTTGATAGTGGCCGTTCAAACATTCAGCCAATTCACGCTAAGCAAAACATGCGTATTTCTCTAGAAAATGCTGTTGCACAGCAGTTAGAGTCTCAAGGTTTTCGTGCGAGCGTAAACAGTGAAAACTCGATTGTTTTAGAGATTCAAGAAGCACTCGTTACCGTAGAGCACACCATTATGGAAAACAAAATGGACGGTAAAGTAACGCTTGAAGTTACCGCTGAAACGCCTGAAGGCAAACTAGTTAAAACATTCAACGGCACTGCAACACGCACTGGTGCATTGAGTGCATCTAACGACGACATCTCTATGGTTCTTAATGACGTGATCAACTTGGTTCTTACTGAGATCGCTAACGACCAAGAGCTACAAACTTACATGAAGGAACGTTTCTAATGGGTCGTATTTTATCTTCTATCGCATTAATGCTAGTGAGCGTGAGCGTTTGGGCTGGTCCTAAAGTAAACGTGGAAACAACATTAGGCGACTTCACTATTGAGCTTAACCAAGAACAAGCACCGGTTAGTGCGGAGAACTTCCTAAAATACGTTGCTGACGGCAGCTACGAAGGCACTATCTTCCACCGTGTTATTCCTGGCTTTATGGCTCAAGGTGGCGGCTTCGATCAAGAGATGAATCAACAAGCAACTTACGCTCCTATCAAGAATGAAGGCAGCAATGGCTTGAAGAACGATACAGCAACAATCGCGATGGCTCGTACTAATGCGCCAGATTCTGCAACTCGTCAGTTCTTCATTAACTTCTCTGATAATGACTTCTTGAACGCAAAAGGTAGCAACCCAGGCTACGCTGTATTCGGCAAAGTAATTGAAGGTTTTGATGTTGTTCAAAAGATGGCAACGATTCCAACCAAGCGAATGGGCCGCATGTCAGACATACCAGTTGACCCAATCGTCATCACTAAAGTGACCCTTCTTAAGTAATCCAATCTAACGCCCTTATTTCTTAAGGGCGTTTTTCTACACAAGGACGCCCTATGTCATCAGGCACTCCCTCTCTTTCTTGGATGCAGACTTTCCGCAGCTACCTAGATAAACGCCTACTTTGGGTGTTTATGCTCGGCTGTTCGAGTGGCTTCCCATGGGTTCTTATTGGATCCAATATGTCTGGTTGGCTAAAAGATGCAGGTTTAACGCGTGCTGCCATCGGCTACTTTGGCAGTGTGTTTGCCGTGTATGCGATTAACTTTCTATGGGCACCATTGGTAGACCGAGTAAAACTGCCGGTGCTTCACGCAATACTCGGCCAGCGACGCAGTTGGATCTTTTTCTGCCAATCCATTGTTTTAATCGGTACCTTATTCATCGCAGGCGTCAATCCCGCAGAGAACTTGGCGTTTACTTCAATGTTGGCGCTCGCTATTGCCATTGCCTCAGCCACGCAAGACATCGCGATTGATGCATTTCGTATTGATACCTTCCCAAAATCCGAAGCATCAAAACTGCCGCAAGCTTCTGCAATGGCCGTAATTGGTTGGTGGACGGGGTATTCTCTACCAGGCTACCTTGCCTTTATTAACGCAGACTCAATCGGTTGGAATGGCGTGTATTACGGAATGGCAGGCGTCGTTGTCGTACTAATGCTGTTTACTCTTTTTGTCGGAGAGCCAAATACACAACGCGAAGCCCTGCAAGAACAGGCTCAGCAACGCCACAATAAGGTTGTCGGTTCGAAAGTCGTGGCTTGGTTCAGTGTTACCGTGTTAGAACCGTTTTATGACTTCTTCAAACGAAACGGAGTTCAAGTTGCCATCACCCTACTGCTGTTCGTATTCCTATTTAAGATAGGTGAAGCCTTCCTAGGTCGCATGTCGATCACCTTCTATAAAGAGATAGGTTTCAGTAACGAACAGATCGGCCACTATTCGAAGTTAATTGGTTGGGGCGCAACCATATTCTTCACTTTGGTAGGCAGCGTCTTCAATGTAAAATTCGGCATTGTACGCGGACTGATGATTGGCGGTGTTGCCATGGCAGCCAGTAATCTAATGTTTGCATGGATCGCTCACACTGGCCCGAGTGAAACCTTGTTCTTGGCAACCATCATTGTCGATAACTTTACAACTGCGTTTTCAACCGTAGCGTTTGTCTCTTTCTTAACACTATTAACCGGGCAGGCCTTCTCTGCAACCCAATATGCATTACTCGCATCCTTGGGTAACTTCGGTCGAACAACACTGGCTTCATTTAGTGGTGAATTGGTCGATTACCTCAATGATTGGTCAACCTTCTTTATACTGACCGCACTTATGGTGATTCCAAGTTTGATCATGCTCTACTCGTTACGCCACTTTTTCACGGATTTATTAGAGAAAGCCAAAACTAACCAAGAATAGAGTCAAAGAAAACAAATAAGAAGAGGGTAGCATTGATCTACCCTCTTCTACGTTCTGTCTTCAGATCTAGTCTGTTGTTTCACTGACAATTAGGTTAAAACCCGTACCCATCGAATCATCAATCGCCACGACTTGATACACCACACCATCAGCTAAGGTTGCGGGCGCAGAGTCGATAGCCACAACTGACGGCTGACCCGCTACAGTAATCGTCACAAAGTAAGACCCCGCCGCAACATAAATGCCATTCGCATAATCTCTGAATTTCACATCACTTAGCGCCGGAGTGCTACCAGAGATCCCCGCGTTTTCTGTTAAGTAGATATCCACCGATGCCGCAATTGGGTTAGCAGCGGCGTGGGTAATGTTTAACACCGCACTGGTCGCAACCGGACGACGGTTTTCAGGAACAACCAAAGGTTCCAAATTCAGTGGACTTACTGTCCCTACCGCATAGATGCTGTAATCCATGCCAGCAAATACAGCTAATCCATCAACATCAATAAATGACGGAGACGTCGTTCCCGTTTCGTATATATCAATATCATAACTGTCTGCTGCTAAATCTAAGAAACCGCGAATTTCTTTAAACATTAAACCATCCAGAGGAGCAAACTTAGCAGAATTAACAAATACATCTACAGCTGGTGCGCCATCGACCAAATGCCCGACTCTTACTTCGGCAGTTTCTGCCATGTCGTATATTAACGATGATCCACTACCGTCCATCACCATCAACTTCACCGGAGATACACTGTTTGAGTCAGCTCTTGGTACCGCTGCAATAGTTAGCTCGCTACCGCCAGCCAGAGTTATCTCTCCAGAATCAAAAGCAATAGCACTTCCGCTCACTGTTTCTAATCTTACTCGGTACTGACCAGCTGGAATATTCAGCACGTCAGTAAAATCTTTATAAGCTAAAGTCCCTAACGGTGCGCCCAATGGATCACTAGGACCAGTGACATACAGATTTACATCGCCAACACCTGTTGCCGCGTGTACTACTTGCACATCTAGGCTTGAACTTGTTGCCGTTCCTGCAGCAGGGCGAGTAACAACCAAAGCCTCTACAGGATTGTTGGATCCATCGGCGTCGCCTACAACCATCACGGTGTAATCTAATTCACCGCTTAAATCGAATTGGCTTGGAGAAATAACAGTAGCAACAGCGTCACCTGGGAGTTGAACATCGACTTGAAGAGTTGTCTGTCCTTGATCTACTGAGGCGTATCCGGATGCCTGAGCATAATCGACACCGCTCCAACGAGCCTGGCTATTGACTAAAACGTTAGCTAAAGGCGCATCTGGCGATGCATGTACAGCTTGTAGTTGAGTTGTTGGTTCATCGTCATCATCACACCCAACAATGAAAAGGGCTGATATCGCTACAGCGAGTATAGGTGAATATTTCATCGGTCTTCTCTCCAAAAAAGTTAGACCAGTTCGTCACACAAATGATTAGTCCAATAACTAATCTTTAAAAAGTATTTCAAAATCTAGTGCAGTGAACTGTCTTTAATTCTCCGTGATTCAAAAAGTAGCTAGGTTCAAATCCCTAGGCAGTCATCACATGAGTTGTCCATCAATTGATTCCAACTCCACTACGCTGTTGGTCAAAAATAGATCAAAGACGAGATTAAGAGGTGGTTTGAATGAGTCATTTTTTAAGAGAAAACGCTTAGAAAAGAATACTGTTGATTTTGATATGCATATCACTCTAATTAGTAGAATCGTTTGCTTAGCGCAGTATTTCACCTATTTATCCACAAAATAATCGAATTTCACAAAATCAATAGAATTAGAGGTGCATCAGGATGCATTGCCACCGTAAAGTTCCATCATTTAGATCATTAGTGTGATCGATCTCACTTTAATAATTGCAATTTTCACTCTGTCTCACTTTTATTTGAGAACAAAATCGCTATGATGCTCGGCATTCGGACACACAAACACGCACGGATTAGCGGGTTACTTATTTTAAACATAGAGAGTTCCATTATGCGTAAATCACTTTTAGCTCTTGGCGTAGTTGCAGCTGCAACAGCAATCCCTGCTCAGGCAGAATACTTATATGGCTTTGGTAGCATGTATGCTGATTACCAAGTTTGGGACCAAGGCTTTGGTAACGATGACGATAACTTCGGTGGTGACATCTCAGATCGTAACCAAGCTGTTATTGGTATCGAAGGCGGTGCTGCATTTGACTGGGGTCAAATCTACGGCTTCTACGACTACGAAGGTGTTGATCGTTCAGGTGATGATCGCGGAGCTTCAACTAAAGGTACTATCCACTACAACCTAATGGATACTAAAGTTAGCCTTTACGCACAAGTTTACAACACAGATACTGATGCTGGTTTCCATGAGCAAAACCGTGTTCTTGGTCTTGGCTATACTGGTCTAAGCGGTGACGGTTGGGCATTCACACCATTCATCGGTGCACACCAAATTAACTCTGGTGATATCAGCGGTTCTAACGGTGGTATGGCTGGTTGGGTTGGTTACTACAATACTGACATTGCAGGTCAAAACTTTACGTTCTCAACTTGGGGCGAATATGAATTTGCTCGTAACGATGAGTACTCAGAAGTTCAAGGTGGCGACTACGGTCTAAATGGTAGTATCAATGCACTATGGAACTTCCACCAAAACTGGTCAACTGGTGTTCTTTACCGTTACACAGTGAACAAGCTTGCACGTAAAGACTACCAAGATCTAATCATCTACCGTCTACAGTACAACTTCTAATCAAGTTAAAACTTCATTAGATAAAATGGCACCCTCGGGTGCCCTTTTTTATTGCTTTCATTTAATGCCTCGCTATCCTTGCAGCATCACTTTCTTATCTCGGAATTGCTGTGAACATCACTATTGTTGGACCTGGAGCTATCGGCTCTTTATGGGCGATAAAACTGCTTAAAGCGGGTCATAATGTCTCTTTGTGGAGCCGTTCTTCCGACCACTCCATTGAGTTATCACTTGATGGACAACCCTCTCTCCCTATCAGTAACAACAATATCGAACGATTAGCCGCGAGTGATCTGGTTATCTTCACCGTCAAGGCTTGGCAAGTCGAAACCGCAACCACTCCGCTCCTCCAACATCTCGACCCAGACACCATTCTCATGTTCATGCACAATGGAATGGGCGCGGTCGATAATATTGCTACTCAAGTCGATGGTTACCCCGTTGTATTGGCGACCACGACTCAAGCCGCATTCAAACCCAGCCGTAATCATGTATCTCATACAGGGTTAGGCCACACCCAATTGGGTGCTTTTAACCAAGTCGGTCAGCAATGCACGTTTTTAGTTGATGTCCTCAACCATGCCCTGCCAGAGGTAAGCTGGAACCCTGAAATAAAAACTGCGCTTTGGACTAAGCTCGCGATTAACTGTGCCATAAATCCACTCACTGGGCTCAAGCAGATTAAGAATGGCGAACTTGCTGATCACCAATTTGAGGGGGTGTTGCGTTCGATAGTTCAAGAACTGACAGAAGTGATGCAAGCAGAAGGGATCGCCTGTTCATTCGATGAATTAGCAGCAAGCGTCAAACGCGTCATCCTAGCGACGGCAGAGAACTACTCTTCAATGCAGCAAGATATGTTTTATCAGCGTAAGACAGAGGTCGACTTCATTAGCGGCCATCTAATCAAGACAGCACTTAAGCACGGCATAAAGGTTCCTGTTAACCAAAAGCTGTTTGCTCAAGTCAAAGAGCAAGAAAAGCGCTGGGATCATGAATATTCGTCAGCAACGATTAACAAGTCGCGATAAAATAACAAGACCGCTCAGCATAATGCTAGCACCCACTTTCAAGATTTAGGTAAGAACAGATGTTTGATATCAATCACATCCGAGAGCAGTTTCCTGCGCTATCCCAAACCATCAATCAACAACCGTTGATTTACTTAGACAGCGCGGCGACGACACAGAAGCCTCAGGTGGTTATTGATGCCATTAGCCAATATTACTCGAAGCAGAATGCCAATGTGCACCGTGGTAGCCATAGCTTAACTGCCCATGCTACCAGTCAATTTGAAGCCGCTAGAGACAAGGTCGCCCAGTTTATTGGTGCTTCGTCTTCAAAAGAGATCATCTGGACTCGCGGTGCTACCGAAGCGCTTAATCTTATCGCTCAAACCTACGCCAGAAGCACCCTTAAGCCCGGCGATGAGATCTTAGTCAGCGAAATGGAGCATCACGCCAACATCGTGCCTTGGCAAATTGTCGCAGAGCAAACCGGTGCTAAAGTCGTTAAAGTACCGATGACACCGGATTGTGAATTTGACCTCACTGCGTTTGATGCACTTTTAAATGAACAAACCAAGATTGTTGCATTAGCTCAGATAACCAACGTCACGGGCTCACGTCAGCCGATTGAGCAAGTGATCGAAAAAGCCCACCAGATGAATGCGATTGTGGTGGTGGATGGTGCACAAGGTATCGTTCATGAACCCGTAGATGTTTCATCTTTAGGTGCGGATTTCTACGTATTCTCTGGACACAAGCTCTATGCCCCTGCGGGCATCGGTGTGCTTTACGGCAAGCTTGAATTGTTAGAAGCGATGCCACCTTGGCATGGTGGTGGCAAAATGGTCGAGCGCGTCTCTTTCTCTGGCACTACTTTTTCAGAACTGCCTGGCAAATTCGAAGCGGGCACGCCAAATGTGGCAGGAGCCATAGCACTAAGCACCGCAATAGAATGGTTAAGTGGTTTTGTACAACAAGATGTCGAAAATCATATCCACCAACTACAACACGAGACTTATCTTGCTCTCAGTAAACTGGATGACATTCAGATTTTAGGGTATCAACCTAACGCAAGTGTGATTACTTTTGTGATGGATGGTGTTCACCATCAAGATATAGCGACTCTACTGGATCAGCAAGGTATCGCAGTACGTGCAGGACATCATTGTGCTCACCCATTAATGGATGCACTTAATGTGAAAGGAACGGTTCGAATTTCATTTGGTATTTACAACAACATGGATGATGTTGAAAAGCTCGTAGCGGCGATAGAAAAAGCCGTTGATATGCTTTAGGGAGTAGCGAAATTACTTAGGGTTGGCGTTTAACGTCAACCCTTTTTGCTTCTGTGTATCAAGGAGATATTAAGCACTTAGCTCTTGGATTTGAGCAACAATCGCTTTTAATCCATTACCGCGAGATGGGCTAAGGTGGGTAATTAGGCCGATTTGTTCAAAGTAACCATCAATATCGAATGCTTGTACCTGCTCTGATGTTTTTCCACCATACGCAGCCATCACTAATGCGATTAGCCCGCGAACGATACGAGCATCAGAATCAGCACAAAAGTGCCAAACACCATCGATATTCTGAGAAACTAACCACACTTGGCTTTCACAGCCAGAGACAATCACCTGCTCACTTTTCAGTTCATCAGGCATCGTTGGCAGTTTCTTACCCCATTGAATCACTTGGCGATAACGGTCTTCCCAGCCGCTGAATGTCTGCATCTTCGCGACGATATCATCACTGGTAATTTCAGTGCCGAATGGAGAGCTTGGGAATGTGGTCATTTTAATATCCAGTCGATTGTTAATTGAGTAAAAGACGTTACTTAGCGTGCTTTTGAATCAGCTTTTCAACGATACGCGAAACAGCTACAAAACCAAACGTCGCCGTTACAACTGTTGCCGCACCAAAACCCGTCGCACAATCCATACGTTTTGGACCTTCTGCTGTCGCTTTCGCAGCACAGACACTGCCGTCAGCTTGAGGGTATTTCAGCTGTTCAGTTGAGAACACACAATCGATACCAAACTTACGTGCTGGATTCTTAGGGAAATTATGATGACGACGAAGGGTATCTTTTAGCTTCTTCGCGAGCGGATCTTGAATCGTCTTGGTCAGATCGGCCACTTTAATTTGCGTTGGATCGATTTGACCACCAGCACCACCAGTAGTGATCACCTTAATTTTGTTGCTACGACAGTACGCCAGCAGCGAGGCCTTAGCTTTCATGCTATCGATCGCATCTAGAACAAAATCGAACTCTTTCGATAGGTATTCAGCCTGATTGTCTGGGCCGATGAAATCGTCAATCAGGTTAACTTTACACTCAGGGTTAATCAGCTTAACGCGCTCTGCCATCACTTCGATTTTGCTCTTACCGACGGTGCCCGACATTGCGTGGATCTGACGGTTGATATTGGTCACACACACATCATCCATATCGATCAACGTCAGCTCACCTAAACCGGTACGAGCAAGCGCTTCAACCGCCCATGAACCTACACCGCCAATACCGACCACACACACATGTGCTCCTCTAAGTATGTCGACTTCACTATTGCCATACAGGCGACGAGTGCCACCAAATCGTTGGTCATAGTTTTCTGAAGCTGGAGTGGTCAATTCACGCATTGTTGCCGCCAATTTATTTCTGAGAAAAAGAAAAGAGTGCGTTTTATACGCACTCTTGAATAAAAAGTCTAGGGGATTAGCGATTCGCTTTCAATGCCCCATTTTATTGTCGCTTACTCTACCTTTTCAGGAGGCAAAGCCCAAGGCGCTTCAGTTGCGCTACCATCTAAGCCGAGCTTCCACACACGACCAAAATGCTTGTAATGACCCGCTTCAGTACCCGCTCGAGGGCCCATGCCGTGGTAAAGGTCCAAATGGTTTTGCTTAACCGCGCCGCCCGTATCCAAAACCAGTAACAGTCTTAATTGGTGTGCACCGCTCCAAGTACCATCCGCATTCAATAAAGGAACCTCAGCCAGAATTGGAGTTCCCATAGGCAAGATAGAGCGATCGCCAGCTACTGCAGCCATTGGTAATAGAGGAATCCCAGCACTACCCATTACTGACAAGTCGTCTCTCGCTTCAAAAAACACGAAAGATGGATTTTGCTCAAGCAACTCTTTGACCACTTCAGGATCGTTTGCCAATACCCACTCTTTGATTGCTTTTAGCGACATTTTTTCGCGTGGAACTAAGCCTCGTTCAATCAGAACACGGCCAATGCTCACATAAGCTTTATTATTCTTACCCGCGTAGGCGAAATACTGCAGCGTGTCATCATCACCGAAGTGCACAAATCCACTGCCCTGCACTTCCATCATAAATGGGTCGATGCGGTTTGCTGAATAACCTAACTCAAGGCCTTGACCTTCTAATGCGCCGTTGTAAATCTCTTCGCGTGTTGGACACTCTTTGCCACACTCAGGAAGCCCGTAAACAGGGTAACGATATTCTTCATTCGCTTCGTGGCGCAGCTCCATCACAGGAGAAAAGTAGCCCGTGAACAAAACATTGCCTTGTTTATCACCACCACCTAGTTGAGCGGTTTGAACGCCAAAATTCGCTAGCTCGCTTGGATCTCCACTCAGCATCGCCCACTCATTGAGTTGTTGATAAAGCGGCTCATAGATTTTAGCCATCGAAGGGGATTTAGAAACCACCATCTCAGCTTGTTCTGCAAATGCGGTGTAGTCTCTTGGTTTATTGGATTCAACCTGATCGACCTTATTCAAGGTGCGAGGAAATTCGTCATCAAGGTGTTGCTGAGCAAGATCAGTGGGTTGAGCACAGCCAAATAACAAAGAGGCAGCGACAAGGGGAAGCCATTTTTTAATCACAAGAGTCATCCTAAAAATTCTATGCATCGAGGATGACAAAAACAGTCAGATAACACAATCTTAGATTGTAAGAGTTTACAAGAAGATAACCTATCGGACGGAGTTATCGATATGGCCCTTAAGGCGGAAGATGGGATTGTAGTGACTGTCAGAATCGAGCACCATTTCTGTATTGTCAGAATTGGTCATGCGGAAGCGATAGGTTTTATCACCCGCCTTGTATTCAAAGTAGTTTCCATCAAAGTCAAAGCTCGTCGAAACAACAGACCCACGAACTGACACACCATTAGCATTCAGAACAAACTCATCGGTCGCATAATGTGCAACATCTTGCTCTATCCAAGTGCCGTATATCAGATTGTCGGGCGTCGCCGCATTTTGCACTCGGGAAAGCACATCGCCGAACAAAGAAACCACCGCAAACGAACCCACTAAGGCTAGAACCATTAAACAACGTTCAATGATCTTACGCTTCAACTTAGATTGATTGCGCTGATCAGCTTCGCTGTAGAGACCTTTGGTTATCTCATCGATTTTGTTCTTTGTTGCTGGAGCTTGTTGCATTCGGTGACTACTCATAAGGATGCTATGCGCATTCTACACTGAGACAGTTTATATATTGAAGCCTAGATAAGAATAGTTTGCGCTTTATTCCAAAAAGGTGTTGTTTACATTTGAATTTAAATGCTAAATTATCGAATAAATAAACAAAATGGACTTGTTCTGTGAAATTAAGAAGTACAGCGCTAGTAAAAGGTTTCAGACAATCAACCCCTTACGTAAATGCTCACCGTGGCAAAACCATGGTCATTATGCTGGGAGGCGAAGCCGTTGCCGACAGGAACTTTGGTAACATTATTAGTGATATAGCCTTGCTCCACAGCCTTGGAGTAAAGATTGTTCTCGTTCACGGGGCAAGACCGCAGATCAACCAATTGCTTGCCAAGCAAGATTGCCATACGCCTTATCACAAGAATATTAGGGTCACTGATGAATATTCTTTGGGCGTCGCTATGCAGGCTGCTGGACAGCTTCAACTTGCCATCACCGCACGCCTCTCAATGAGCTTAAACAACACGCCGATGGCAGGCACTCAACTCAATGTTATGAGTGGCAACTTCATTACGGCTCAACCGCTTGGCGTGGATGACGGTACGGATTATTGCCACAGCGGGCGTATTCGTCGAATCGATATCGAAGGGATCAATCGCACGCTTGACCAAGGTTCAATTGTACTGCTTGGCCCTATTGCCAGCTCCGTGACAGGCGAAAGCTTTAACCTACTTTCTGAAGAGGTCGCTACCCAAGTTGCTATTCGTCTAAAGGCCGACAAGCTGATTGGCTTCTGCTCCGAACAAGGGGTAACAGATGAACGCGGTAACGTGCTCGCCGAACTCTTCCCTAAAGATGCCAAGCAAATTCTGGAACGATTAACGGAATCTCAAAATCCTGCCGAAGACATGAGCACAGGAACACTGCGCTTCTTGAAAGGAGCGATCTCCGCTTGTCGAGCTGGTGTGCCTCGTTGTCATCTAATCAGCTACAAGGTAGATGGCGCATTAATCCAAGAGTTGTTCTCTTTTGACGGTATTGGAACCCAAGTGGTCATGGCTAGTGCCGAGCAAGTAAGACAAGCTCAGATTGACGATATTGGTGGCATATTTGACCTTATTCGTCCTTTGGAAGAACAAGGCATTCTCGTTCGTCGCTCAAGAGAACAATTGGAACAAGAGATTCACCGCTTTACGATTATCGAAAAAGACGGACTGATTATTGGTTGCGCTGCACTATATGCGTATCCGGAAGATCACATGGCAGAGATGGCGTGTGTGGCGATTCATCCTGATTATCGTGATGGCAACCGCGGGCAAATATTACTGGACTACATGCGTCATCAATCGAAGTCTCGTGATATCGACCAAATTTTCGTTTTAACCACACATAGCCTGCATTGGTTCCGTGAACAAGGGTTTTACGAGATCGGAGTTGATGAGCTACCGATGGAAAAACAGGGGCTGTACAACTATCAACGTAACTCAAAAATCTTAGCGTTAAATGTGTAAATAAAGTTTTGGACTAAAATCTCACTTCAAAGGAAAAATAATTGCAAATGTAATCGTTTTCTATATGAGATTTATTAACTATGCACTTTCACTCACACGTATAATTGTATAGAATTTAGACGCTTTAATAATCTTAACAAATGTTTTTATTGGAATTGCCATCTCGATAGTCATGTCGAACTCATTGAGGTGGTCACTGCACGGATTGCTATACCCGTTGACGGCCAGCACGCTAACATTAGCTCTGCTCGTTAATATAAACAGCAAAAAGAGCAATATTGATATGAGAACCATTGTTTGTAACTCGCTGCAAAGTTTTTGGGATATGGCTGATAACCAATTCTTAGAAGGGCTAGACGTACACTGCGTGTTCCCTGTTAGCGAGAATCTAAAAGAGTTTATTTTGAATTGCCAAGCAAAGTACAAGATAAACCACATATCGTTTACTCGAGCGTTTTTAGGCTCTGATTCCTAATAACGCTCAAAGCAACCAAGGATGGTTGCTTTGTGTTTATCTAGCCCTAAGTTCAAAACCTTCTCTAGCCGTCCATAACGACTAATTCGTTAAGCGACTGCCTAAACCACTCACTCGCTCTGTTTTCACCTTAATCCCACGCTTCAACACATTTGTATCGCTGAACATCATCAGTCGTTTCTTCGCGCGTGTAATACCTGTATAGATAAGCTCCCGCGTTAAAATAGGGCTGAAATCTGGCGGCAAGATCATTAAGGTCAGATCAAATTCACTACCCTGAGATTTGTGTATTGTCATTGCATAAGCCGTTTCATGATCGGGCACTCGGCTTGGTAGCACAGCTTTTACGCTGCCATCGGGCAACTCAAAATAGACCTTCAAACGAGGGGTTAAGTCAGGTTGACTAGAACCCGCCTCAAGCATACAGATACCAATATCACCATTGTACAAACCCAAGCCATGATCATTTCGCGTCACCATAACAGGACGTCCGTGATACCACAGCTCATCATTATGAGGGCTCACCAAACGCCTTGCGGCCAGTGCTCTTTCAATTCTGTGGTTGAGGCCTTTAACACCAAAATCCCCTTCACGAATGGAACACAACAGTCGGCATTGGCTGAACAAATCGAGTACCGATTTCGCTCTCGCTTCTTGAGTTTCTAACTCTTCCAACGGCACATTCATTCTATTGAGGTACGCACCATACTCGTTAACCAAAGTACGCAGCATCAGGTTATAGCTGTCACTCGACAGAGGGTGGTTTTCGATATCGCCAAAATCTTTGGCAAACACTTGGTCTACTTGATTCGCAGAACCATTATTGATTGCTTTTGCCAGCTGACCGATACCGGAGCGCGCATCGAAACGATAACTCTTCTGCAGCATACACAAGCTATCCGCAATCGCAGGCGGATTCACCGCTCCAGCTTTGTCTTGTCTTGGTTTAGCTATCGCATCAAAACCTGTCATCTCTGCAATCAAATTGCCTTGCGCTGTGCTGTACCCTGCAGAGTTGAATGAACAGATATCACCGAGCACAGCACCTGCCTCTACTGAAGCGAGTTGGTCTTTATCACCCAATAAGATGAGCCTTGCGTGCTCAGGAAGTGCATCCACCAGCTTATACATCATCGACAGATCAACCATTGAAGCTTCATCCACTACCAAGATATCAAGGTGGAGTGGATTGCGTCGGTTATGTCTAAACTCAGCACGGTTAGGAATCGCGCCGAGTAATCGATGTAACGTGCTCGATTCAGTTGGTATGTTGGCCTTCACTTCAGGCGCTAATGGCAGCTGCTCAATCGCTTTACCAATCGACTCGGTTAAACGCGCCGCCGCTTTACCCGTTGGTGCCACTAGCTTAATCGTTGGCGTTTTACCTTGGCTGAGCGATTGCTCGATCATCGCCGACAGTAATTTGGTTACTGTGGTCGTTTTACCGGTACCCGGCCCACCGGAAATCACCGCAAAGCGACGACTCAGCGCCACCGCGGCTGCCACTTTTTGCCAGTTCAAACATGCCGATAACGGCACCAAGTCGTCCAACACATCTAAGTCCGTTACCTGCTTAGCTTGTACAATCGCTTGGTCGATTGATCCCCAATCTAAAGCCTGCTCATTCACAATATCAAGATGGTCACACACCAATTGTTGACGTAATACCTGAGACGTTTGTTGGCTTGCTTCAGCCTTGGCTAAGGCGTTAAACAGAAAATGATAGCTACGTGCAAAAAGCAGATTGAGCGTTTCAGTCAGCGCTTTTTTCTGCTCAGTATTGAACTCTACCGGCTTACTTAAACGGTTTAAGGTCTCAGCCAACACAACTTCGTAGTTCCAATAACGCTGTAAATAGACACGCTGCCCATCGAACATTAGAGGCTTAACACAATCGTTGGTCGTTCCCACTAAGTTTGATGATTGAAGCACAGCCACCCAATCAATACCCAACAGTTTTTGGTTCAATTGCAGTGCAGTTTCACCGTATAACCCAAGTAACTGAGCAAGATCTGCCGCTAGTTCAGGGCCTGTCGTATGCTGCTGTATAAGCTGAGTACAAATGTGTCCTTTGCCTAATTCATGGCTCACTACCCCCGCGAGAAAGCCGATCTCTTGAGGGTAGCTCGTGGCTTGCTGAGCAAGAAAACGGGCAAATTGATAATCCAACTGACGAATAGAACCCTTATCCGCAAGAAACTGGAGTACATCCATCAGTTGCTCAGGAATAAGTGAAACTGGCTTTGCTGTGTTCGCAGTATCTATGCCGGTATTAGTGGTCGTTGTTGTCATTATAAAAGCCCCATCTGTCCAGTTTCATCGTCATTCAATTGTGCCGAACGTCTGTCTATCACTTTACCGTCAATCAATTGATCCATTTCATCAAGTAAAGCCAGTGTTGGTTTCGCCGAGAAAATACCTTGCTGAGATTGGCCGTCCATTCCTCGTAAGAACAAGTAGTACACGCCACCAAAATGTTGTTCGTAGCTGTAATTGGCAACGCGGCTGCGTAAGAAACGGTGCAACGCCAATGCATAGATTTGATATTGCAAATCATAGCGATGGTCGGCCATCGCCGATTTCAATGCCTCGCCATGGTAGACAGCAACATCATCTCCTAAGTGATTCGATTTCCAGTCGAGTACATAGTATTTACCTTGGTGCTCAAACACCAAATCGATGAAGCCTTTCAACATACCTTGCACGGTTTGGAAACCTAGATCGCCCGCTTTGGCTGACAATGGATCGTGATATTGAATGGTTTGATTCAGTTCAGATGCAGCCAATACTTCGATCGGCAGTAAGAATTCCATCTCAACTAAACGTTGCGTCGAGTCTTTCTCGCTTAGCTTTAAGTTCTTGCCGTCTAATGCGGTGTTCAGCACTGTATCGACCAGTTGCTGAAGCACAGGTAGCCACTCTAATTCATATTGCTCTGATTCTAATAAGTGAGTGATTACTTGCGTGTTATGTTCACTGGTTGCTGGCTCGGTAAATTCAACCTCCTCAAACAAGGTGTGTAAGAAAGTACCTGGGCGAGCACCACGAGGGAACGTAAAGATAGAGCGTTCAGGCTCAATCAACTCAGACTCATCCTGCTCATCAGCCGAGTCAATATCAAAACCAGACACCTCAATGGTCGCGTCATGACTCGCACCGTGACTGCCCTGTTTGACAAGCCCCGAGTAACTGGTGATACGCCAAGCTCGGTCAATTGAAGCCTTAAGTTCACTGGCCTGTAAGTCGTCACTCACTTGCTCTGTTTGCACAAAAATTTGTTCGTGAGCGGTAGGTGTTTCGGCTAACAGCACACTGGAATTCTTACCCTCAATAGCCGATAGAGCTTGATGCAACTCGGCGATGCCTTGCTCTTGTCCGTTTTGAACCAAATAGCCCATGGCACTCAAGTGCACGCCGGTCGGCTCTTTGGTTGAACGCCCTTTACGTAGCGGTGCCATGCCAATAAAACATCCATAAACAGCACGAGTCAGCGCCACGTAAATCAAACGTAAGTCTTCCGCCAATCGCTCTTTGTCGGCTTGCGCTAAGGCACTATCGCTACCCGTAATATCAAGTACCGTGGTATCTGAGTCATGGTCGTAGAACTTGCCTTCGCTCGCTTCTCGGTAACTCGCGACAAATGGGAGGAATACAAGGTCATATTCCAAGCCTTTCGATTTATGAATGGTAACGATTTGAACCAAGTTTCTTTCTGATTCAAGGCGTTGAATGTCGTCGTCACTGCCACCTAAACCATTTTGTGCATCGGAAATCGCTTCTGCTAGCCAACGCAACAAGCCATAGTCACTGTCGAGTTCTTGTCTTGCTTGTTGCAACAATTCGCCAATGTGCATTAAATCAGTGAGTGAGCGCTCACCATTTTCTTCTTCCAGTAAGCGTTCCGCGAGATGTCGTTTACTGATCACGCTGCGAAGCATTGGCAACACGCCGCGCTGAAGCCACAACTTACGATATTCTCTAAACTCGTTAACGACGTTTTCCCACACCACTTCATCGTTGTTGAGTTCATCCAATGATGCGGCATCCAGAGCAAACAACTCCGACGCTAAACTGGCGCGTAATGCTCGGTCATTTTCAGGTGTCAGCACCGCCTGCAACAAACGTTGAATATCTTGTGCGACCAAGCTGGTGAACACACTGTCTCGGTTGGATAAATACACGCTCGCAATGCCTTGTTCCGACAACGCGTTCTTAATCAGACGACCTTCACTACCGGTTCGAACCAAAACAGCAATATCACCCGCATTCACGGCATGTTGTTTTTTGCCGTTATCAAAATAGGCTTGTTGATTTTGAGAAGCGGTCAGAATAGTTTGAATTTGACTCGCTGTCGCTTCTGCCATTGCCTTGTGATATTCGCCTTTAGGTAGTGGCTTATCTTCTGCTTCTTGTAACCAAAAGGTCAGTGCGTGCTGAGTTTCTCCGTTCATCACCCATTGGCGTTTGTCGGCCGATGGACTGGCAGCAACGGGCAAAAATGGAATGTCTTGATCGTAGATAAACGGGCTGTCCGAATTCATAAACACTTGGTTTACTGCACTGACCATATCGGCACTTGAGCGCCAGTTAGTGCCTAAGGTGTAGTGAGCACTAACTTGGTTTCTCGCCTTGATATAGGTAAAGATATCTGCGCCACGGAAGCCATAAATCGCCTGCTTTGGGTCACCGATCATAAACAAGCCGCACTGCGGATTATCAAGATAGATTCGGCTAAAAATACTGTATTGCAGTGGGTCGGTATCCTGAAATTCATCGATCATCGCCACCGGGTAGAGCGTGCGAATCCTTTCCACCAGCAGTGACTGCTCATCGACATCGATCGACGCAGATAACTGGGTCAGTAGGTCATCAAACGACAACCACTGCTTTTGCTGTTTCGCCTTGGCGAGCATAGTTCGACAATGAGTAATCGCATGCGCCAATAACGGAGCTTTCAAATCAGCTGGGTGATTTAAGAAATCCTCAATCGCTCCGAAAACTGCATGCTGAGGTGCAGTGCCTTTCGGTGTTTTTTCAATGAGAGTGGCTTGCGAGAACTTCTCTAACTTATCTGGATATTGATAATCATGAGTGTCGCTCTGCGCCCATGCTGTCACAGCTTCTAACCATGTCGGCAGAGACTTCTTGGTGTAGCTACGTTTGTTCACATCCGAAGCAGAGATCAAAGCCAAAAAGTCCGCTTCGGATTCACACCACAGCGCTTTAAGTTGCTTCACTTTATCTAGGTTTTGGTTGTGCAGAGTTTGCAAGTCGCCCGACATCGCATCTACCGTCAATTTCAGCGGAGATCCTGTCAGATAACGATTTACGTCTGCTAATAACGCAGCCGGTGAACCCCAGATATTACGAACCTCACCAGCCAGTTGAGTCGGCAGCGGGTAAAACTGCTTACGCCAGTAGTCAGCAACCACTTGCGCTTTTAGGTGGCTTTCATCGGTCACAAATTCATTATCAAAGCGGCTTCCAGACTCGAAGGCATTTTGAGTCAACATACGCTGACAGAAGCCGTGAATGGTGTAGACCGCCGCTTCATCCATTTGCCTTTCGGCATTGAGCAGTGTTTTCGCAGCGCCTGCGTGGTCTTCGATCTCTTGCAACAGAGGCGCAATCACTGGGTCATCACTTTGCCCGCGAGCAAACGCAATGCGTGCATCATGGATTCGTGCACGGATACGATCTCGCAGCTCTGCGGTTGCCGCTTCGGTAAAAGTCACCACCAGAATTTGATCTACGGTTAGCGGCTCATGATGTCGGGTAGCTTCTGTAAGCTCTCCTGTTGGTGCTGCCGTGCCATGCCCGAGCAGTAGGCGTAAGTACAAGCCAGCGATGGTAAATGTTTTACCTGTACCCGCTGATGCTTCAATTAAACGCGCGCCATGAAGTGGAAACGTCATGGTATTGAGTGTCTGTGGAGCAATTACCTGAACACTGCTTGTGGTCGTCATGCCTTACTGCCTTCTGATAAATATGTTGTTACAAATGTGACCTAGCGTGGAAAACGTCATTCAATTTACGTCCTACGCTGATTTGTTAATAGTTAGTGCGATCTCTCTCACGGATCAATTCGGATCGCCTCGCTACTATGCGCGTACGAGTTTTGTACTTTACGGCGTTACTTTGAACCACAGAATAATGGTCCCTCTGACCTGTGGCCGTACAGCGAACGCCCTACACTAATAATGATTTACTGGCGGCCACTTTATTTCCTGTACCTTGCTTCTATTCACCTTGATTCCCTTCATCTTGAAAGCAAGCGTACCAAACGCTTACCAGCGACTCTCTTTTGTCTTTCATTAATTCAGCGCACTCGCTATTGATCTTGTCGATCACAGCCACCTACTCCTGATCTTCCAGATCGGCAGTAGCCAACCTTGCCGCCTGTAGCACAAGCGTTGAATACATACGCGACTCAGTAGCCAATTCATCGTCCCATTTAGACCAGATTCGTGAGATGTAGGTATCTCTACCCTCGCCCGTGAAGGCGAAGCTGTCATTAAAGGTATCGGCCATTTTCTTGAGTGACTTTTCTTCATCATCGACCCACTTACCACGGCTAAAGCCCGCTTCAACACCAGCTAATGCCGTTTTCGGGAAGTATGGCAATGGTGCAGTCATACCTTGATAAAACAGTCGTACTAACTCAGCTAATATACTCTTCGCTTGCTGCGCATCGCCGATAGGTTGTAGCGTTTGGTGAACCACGCCCTCTTTTCTGTCATAGCCAATAATATGGGTCGTTTTTCCGTGTCCCATAACAGCGCAGGATAGATGATCAATCCACGCAGCCAAGTAATCTTGAGAGCGTATTTTGCCGCTACGGAAACGCACTAGACCTGATTGATAGTTTTGAGTTAACCACCCCATCAAGCGAACAGGCTTACCTTCGCCTAACACGTCAAACTCGATATTCACTTCGAGATCTTGCTGCGGTGATCCGCTCACAAATCTAATCTCTTTGGCTAAGTCTTCCGCTTGAACACGATTGGTTTCAAATTCGATGTCACCAAAGGCGCCGACCGGTAATCGACCTTGGGCTTTTTGCTCAGAGACAAACAGTCGCACCGCTTCGTCTGCACCTTCTGGGTGGTCCAGCAACACTTGCAGCAGCGCATCTTTAAGCTGGAAGCTCTCTAGGCCATTGAGTACGAATGGCTCATCGTCTTCCATTACAGGAAGTGGCGGTTCAAACACCACTTTGAGACGGCGATTAAAGAAGTACTGCACTGGCAAACGCCAAAAACGCTGTAACTCAACCAGGTCCAATTCCAACGGGTACGTTGCCCCCAACAAATAGTCATCCAATGCACGATTGAATTCACCACTGCGCTCACCAGAACGATTTGCCGCAGGAAGCCATTCTTTGGCGTAGCTCAATACATGACCTGCATCACCTTGCGTAAAGGCTGCTGGGCTAAATGGTGTCATGGTGTGTTCAAAGCTGATTGCTTGAGTCAGTTTGATACCAGAATCATCACTTGGTAACGCTTGATCTGCACTTAGGCAGTAGTTCTGGTGGCAGTACTCAATCAACTCAGAAACCAATACCGACGGTACTCGCTCAGTATTATCTTGAATCGAGCGGCCGACATAACTGATGTATAAACACTCTTGCGCCGACAACATCGCTTCTAAGAATAGGTAACGGTCATCATCACGACGAGAACGATCTCCCGGACGAGTGCGTCCGTTCATCAAATCAAAACCTTCCGGCGGCATTGAGCGTGGGTAAACACCGTCATTCATGCCTAATAGACAAACAGTTTTGAACGGGATAGAACGCATCGGCATCAGGGTACAAAAGTTCACTTGCCCCGCTAAGAAACGCTGACTGATACGCGCACCCGACAGTTTATTGTTTAAGTACTGATAGATAATGCTTAGCGATAGTTCTTGTTCGTACAAGGCATCATCAAGCTGTTCATTCAGTTGAGAAAGTGCATCACGAATCGACTTAAGCACCACCTCGCCTTCTAGCTCAACGGCGAAGAAATCATCAATCATTTGCAGCAAGGTTTCACGCCACATATCAATGGATTGCGTCTCAGCAAGGCGTTGACGGTAATGGGCAATACGATCAATAAAGTGCGCTAACTTACCAGCAAGTTCGGCGTTAATGCCCTGAACTTCGTTATAAGCTGCAATTGGAGAGTGTCCAGTTTCAAACAAACCTGCGGAATCCGACATCGCATAACCCAGTAACATACGCTGGATACCAAATAGCCAAGTATTTTGCTCGGTGGCAGGCAAATCAAACTCTGTTGCCGTAGAAGAATCGACGCCCCAGCGGATACCCGCTTCTTCAACCCACTGCTTAGCTTGTTCAAATTGAAATTCATCAATACCGAAGCGTACCATCATCGCTGGGATTTCTAATAGCTCTAGAAGTTCAGAAGCTAGACAACGCGTGTTCGGTAACGCGACCAACTGCATGAACGCGGTCAGAATTGGGCTCTCTTGGTCTGCAGTTCTATCAGAGATCGAGTAAGGGATATAACGCTCACCCGGAGCATTACCAAATACCGCCTGAATAGCAGGGCTGTAAGCATTGATGTCTGCCACCATCACAATGATATCGCGTGGTTTTAAGCTTGGATCAGCATCAAACATCGCTAACAACTGGTCATGGAGAACCTCCACCTCGCGCATTGGGCTGTGACAAGCGTGTACCGTCAACGAACGATCGCCCAGCTCAACCACTTGTTTGTGGTTGCTGGAGTCTAAGATGTGATCGTCTTGGTGCTCTTCTAACTCAAGAATATCGGCTTGCAGTTGATGCAGCAGGCTGTCTCTCTCGACATCAATAAAGAACTCATGCTCTTCGCTGTCTGATTGAGACAGTAAGAACAGGTTATCTCTGCCCAGTTTACCCATAGACGCCAGTAAGCTATTACCGACCGCTTGGCTGGTATGCAGTTCGTCTTCAATATTGGCTTCAATGCCATCTTTTAATGGTGAGACTTCGCCTTCTAGCTGAGGTAAACCATCAACCAAAGCAAACTGCTTACGACGCTGCGCTTCCACTCTCGCCAAGTATTTACGGTCACGAATATCGCCCCAGTAATGTTGGCAAGGGTTGGTAAACATCAGGTGGACATCAATCTGCTCGCCAAGCGCTTTCAATGCGTCCATATAACGAGGAGGCAGTGACGAAATACCAAACACAAACAGACGTTTCGGCAGGTGTTGTAACTGGCCTTGTTGATTAGCTAACGCTTCAATGAAGTCGTGATACAAGTTACCACGGTGATATTTCGATTGGCCTTGAGAGAGCGTTTGCTCGTAGAGTGCCTTCCACAAAATCGGCTGCCAAGGGTGCTCTTGTTGCCCTTCACTATCAATCAATTCTGCAACGGGTTCTCCCGCTTCCCACATCGCCATCCACTCAGGTCGATACACCAAGTAGCCATCGAAGATATCGGCAACTTTCTCGGCTAATTGATACAACTTAGAGCCGTCTTCGTCGTTTTCAAGATAGCGCTGTAGGGGTAAGAAATCAGGGTGGTCAAGCTTCGCAGGTAGCAAACTCATTAGCTTCCATGTCATCGCTTCCTTGTTAAAAGCACTGCGTTTAGGTACATCAGGAAGCACTTGGGTAAACATATCCCAAATGAAGGTTGCTGGAAGAGGAAAGTCTATATTTGCTGCTACACCAAACTCTTTGGCGAGTTCCATCTTAAGCCATTGAGACATACCTGGGCTCTGAACCAAGATCTGCTCTTTTTCGAAAGGGTTGGCTAAAGGATCACTTTTGATTAAATGAACGAGAAGGATTTTTAAAGTATCGACTTTATTGGAATGGTAAACAGTAAACAAAGTGCACTCACGCTAATCTTGCCACAATATAAAGCCAGATTAGCATAAGTGCCGAGTTTGGATTAGGAATATAAGCTTATGAAATACTGAAAACTTAAGCTCCGTTTATCTTTTGAACTATTGCTTCTTACAATCTACTGCCTACCGCGCTTAGAACACGGTGAGGTTTGTAATTCATGTAATAACGAACCGCCACATAACCCACTACAAACGTTGCCACAATCAATTCTAGATACGCTAGGCCAAACACTTGATTGATGTAATGCGCTTCAATACCTTGTGCTTGCATCCACGCAGCCAGTTTGAACAAGGCTGTTGCACCAATCACGATTGGGAAGGTAAACGCTGCATAACCAGGGCTAAATGGAAGACGAAGTAGTTTGAAAAACGCCATATAGATAATGAACGTCATCAACACTGCAATACCAAATAGTAAACCAATGATCACAGGTGAAGGGTTAGCAGTAACGGTTAAGTAACCCGCCAAAGATAGGCTTGCCGGTGCTGCCATAATCGCAATCGTTGGTTTTGCAGCATCTGGCACTTCGTGAGAGAAGATCAAACGGTAAACCATGATTGGTAGCATTACTGCGTAAACCAATAAGCCGAATACCAAAGTCGCGTTAGCTACTGGCTCTAAAACTGGATTACCTGAGAAAGAGACGTCAGCGACGATAATACCGATCGGTGGCACAAACCAGCTTGGCACCATGTGGTGAATCTCAAAGTTTTTAGCTCTGTGGTACAAAAAGCTCATTAGAAACACAACATGCAAAGCCACAGAAGCCAACCACATAGCTTCTTGTAAGAATTGAGAGATTGGCGCCAAAGACGCTGACACCACCATGCACCCCATTGCAAATGTTGGTACCACACTGCCGACAACAGGGTGAGCAAGATCTTCACGCAATAGGTGACCATGAATCAAAAATTTCACAGCTAAAACAAGAAGTAATACCGCCGCAATGCCAGCACTGATCCACTGCACCAAACCCGGTGTATGTAAGATACCTTGTGCGACTAGAACACCATCCCAACACCAGCCTAAGCTTGCAATTGCGAGTGCTAACCCTGCCATGGGTGTTGGAGCTCCTGTTAATCTATATTTAATACGTTGAATCATGTCAGCCTCTCTTAAACCTAATTCACTAAACTTGTGAACTCATCAGCTTGTTGAAGCCATAATACGCTTGCGCTTCGTTAAACAATATCCAATTATATATAACAAGTGTTCATCAATACTGAACAGAATCCATTTTCACCAGCAGAGTAAAACTAGGAATCTGATGGCTAATATTTCAATAAAACAGCTCAAAGTGTTCGTCACTATTACTCAGCACTCGACATTGACTGCTGCCTCTGAGGCTCTGTTTCTGTCTAAAGCTGCGGTCAGCATGGCACTAGGCGAAATGGAGAAACAACTCGGCCACTCTCTATTTGACCGGGTCAACAACCGATTAATTCTCAACCAAGAGGGACATAAGTTACTTCCATTGGCGGATGAAATATTACATCGTGCTGCTGGTATTGATGTTTTGTTCCGTGATGATCAGCCTTTAAGTGGCAATCTAAAGGTCGGCGCGAGTGACACGATTGGTAATCAGGTCGCACCGTTTATTTTGTCAGGCTTTCGCGAACGAACTCAACATCAGGATCAAAGCTTGTTCATTTCAAACAGTGCACTGATCTGCCAAAAGTTGGTGGATTATGAACTGGATATCGCGCTAATTGAAGGAAAAACATTACACCCTGAACTCATTTCGAGTCAGTTTAGCAGCGATGAAATGTGCATTATTGTTAGTAATCAACATCCTCTCGTTGCCAAAGAAAAAGTGATTTTAAGCGATTTAGAAGACAGCCATTGGATTTTACGTGAATCAGGCTCAGGGACTCGCGAGTTTTTCCTTCGTGCCGTCGCACCGCGCATCGAACATTGGTATGAATCTTTTGAACTCAACACCACAGAAGCAATCATCAACTCTGTTTCTGCCGGTCTTGGCTTTGCCTGTTTGTCTCGTTTAGCTGCTCAGCGAGCGATCGATTCAGGCCGAGTAAAAGCGCTTAATGTGCCACTTGATATGAAACGCCGATTCTGGATGCTGGTCCATAAAGACAAATATCAAAGCCCACTGCTGAAATCTTTCATGAGTTATTGTGAAGACTGGGCGGCACATCAAGATTGAGGCCGCATAGTACGGGCTCCAACTGGACTTTTAACATCAGAAACTGTATAAAAAGCCAGTAAAATTTATCAAACTTAGAGGATTAACCATGGCTGTTATCGTCAAGTACGTGGTGGAACGCAACGGAGAAGAGAAAATGACTTTTACCTCTAAAGCCGAAGCTGACGCATACGACAAAATGCTGGATATGGCTGATGAGCTTTTTGAACTGTTAGGCAAAAGCGATTTAGTTGAAGATGAAGGCAAGCAAGAAGAACTTGCAATGTACCTAGCGAAGAACAAAGAAGAAGTTCTTTACGCATTAGGTGCTAAGCGTAAGCCAGCTCCGAAAAAAGCTAAGAAGCTTGAAGCTGTTGAAGACGCAGAAGAAGATGCAGCTTAACTAGCTGATACCTTTCTAAAAAACGTCAATGACGCCTCTAATCAGAGTTCGTTATTGGCGTTTTTTTATACTTATCGAAATATAATGAAGCTTGTTTATAGTCGAAATCGCTCTAAACATTCGCTTGCATGAAAGTGTGAGGAAGATCTAATCTATAGCCATCAGGTGATGGGGTTCCACCTAAGCTTTTGCTTCAACCGCCCGTTCTTTCCGAACAGTGCTAATGACTCCTACAGAATCGAAAACAGGTAATACTGTTGGACGTATCGCTATTCCTCCATTTTGAAATGGACTTAGTCTATTAAGACCAAGTTCCATGACACCTTTGGATTATCGATACTCAAGATCTGTAGTGAATTAGCCGCACCTCTTCCAACACGTCCTGTTTTCTCAACGCCCTAGGCGTTAAATGGCTCTATAAGTGAGAAAACATTATGCACTACTCTTCAGAAATTCAATCAATGTGCCCTATTCAAAGGGGTGATCTTCACAATTCAGCTCCAATTCCAGTTGAAGGCGCAATGGTTAGCCCAAAAGATGTCATCGCTATTTCTGGCTTAAGCCACGGTGTTGGCACTTGTGCACCACAACAAGGTGCTGCAAAACTGACTCTTAACGTAAAAAACGGCATCATCGAAGAAGCATTAATCGAAACGATTGGTTGTTCAGGTATGACTCAATCTGCCGCGATGGCTGCGGAAATCCTCACCGGAAAAACCATTCTAGAAGCGCTGAATACTGACTTGGTATGTGACGCGATTAACGTCGCGATGCGCGAAATCTTCCTGCAGTTTGTTTACGGTCGAACTCAGTCGGCTTTCTCTGAAGGTGGCCTAGAGATCGGCGCAGCACTAGAAGACTTAGGTCAAACACAGCGCAGCCAAGTTGGCACCAGCTACTCAACCGCAGCAAAAGGCGTTCGTTACCTAGAGCTTGCAGAAGGTTACGTAACCAAGCTTGCACTTGATGATCACAGCGAAGTGATTGGCTACGAATATCTCAACCTCGGCAAAATGATGAAGGCGATTAACCAAGGCGTGCCAGCGAATGAAGCGGCCGACCTTGCGACAGGGACTTATGGTCGCTTCGACGAAGCCGTGACCACCATTAACCCACGCCAACAATAATTTTTGCCAATAAAAGAGGAAAGATATGATGAACACTCAATTTAATGAATCAGTAACTCGCGTATTGGCAGAAATGAACTTCGACTCTTTAGAGCAAGCAAACCAATACTGTTTATCACACAATGTCGATCCAAAAGCATTAGTGATGGACACTCAACCTATCGCATTTGAAAGCGCAGCTGACGCTTACACTCTTGGTGCAGCATTGGCTCTGTTCCGTAAAGCGAACAACGCAGAACAAGCAGCGAATATCATTGGTGAAGGCCTTCAAGCATTCACAAAACCCGGCAGTGTTGCGGAGCAACGCCAAGTCGGTATCGGCCATGGCGCACTGGCTGCTCGCCTTCTCAATGAAGAGAGCCACTGCTTTGCTTTCCTTGCAGGCCATGAGTCTTTTGCTGCTGCAGAAGGTGCGATCAAGATTGCACTGAACGTGAACAAATCACGCAAAACACCATTGAAAGTTATCTTGAACGGTCTAGGTAAAGATGCCGCTTACCTAATCTCTCGCATCAATGGCTTTACTTATGTTCGCACTCAATTTGATTACCAAACGGGTGAGCTAGTTGAAACAGAACGTCGCCGCTTCTCACAAGGCCCTCGTGGCGAGATCTTGTGTTACGGCGCTGATGATGTACGTGAAGGTGTAGCGATCATGCACAGAGAAGAAGTGGATGTGAGTATCACGGGTAACTCAACCAACCCAACACGCTTCCAACACCCTGTTGCTGGTATCTACAAAGCAGAACGCACTCGCCAAGGTTTGCCATACTTCTCAGTTGCTTCAGGTGGCGGTACAGGTCGAACATTGCACCCAGATAACGTAGCAGCAGGCCCAGCGTCTTACGGCATGACCGATACCATGGGCAGAATGCACGCTGATGCTCAGTTCGCAGGTAGCTCTTCAGTTCCTGCTCACGTGGCGATGATGGGCTTCATCGGCATGGGCAACAACCCAATGGTCGGAGCGACGGTTGCATTGGCTGTGGCAGTGAGTGAATCTCAACACGCATAACGACAAAGTGAGTCCCACAATCTGCCTGTTATGTAGAGTCTGTTAGTTGAGAATCAAGCAATAACGGACGACTAAAACTCTACACCTATCACTAAAACCAAACAGCCAGCCTTATGCTGGCTGTTTTTTATTCACACTTGCTCTACTATCTATTTCTAATAATTATTTGTATCTAAGATTAAATACATTCTGCTGTCGTATTTAACTACATATTTTCAAAGGAATAATATGAAAGAGCTCATCATTCATACCATTACCGTGTTCATGGGCTTTTTTGCCATCATGAACCCTATCGCCAACACACCGATCTTTCTTTGATTAACAGGTGATAATGATAGGGAAACGGTCAAGTCTATCGCTTTCCGCTCAGTGTTCATCGCCTTCATCATCGTCAGCACCTTTGCTGTCTCGGGTAAACTCATCTTCGACCTCTTTGGTATCACGCTTTACGCGCTTCGTATCACCGGCGGGATCCTCGTGTTCTTGATTGGCTTTCATATGCTGCAAGGTGACTCAACACACTCTAAAGCAAAAGAGAAGGTCAACTCAGACGCTCAACAAGATGCGGCGCTCAGTATCGCCGTCTCGCCACTGGCAATGCCAATATTAGCCGGACCGGGCACCATTGCCACCGCGATGAACTTTGCCAGCACCGAAGGCATCTACGAAACCATCGTCGCCTTTGGCCTACTATGCGCCTTAACCTACGTATTGTTTGTATTTGGCGAGCGCTTCGTTAAAGCCGTTGGACCAAGCGCACTGAACGTGATTACTCGAATGATGGGGTTGATACTCGCGGTAATCGGTATGCAGATGTTGATTGAAGGGATTGAGCAAGCTTATAAGGCACTGTTTATCTAAAGAGGGGATTCACAGGAGAATGTTGATTAACGCACCAATCAATTTGTGTTGATCTGCAGTGTTTTCTCATTGCAGAAAACTATCTCTCAAAAGACAAGCAATATCATTTTACAGACTTTATCCCGATACGCCCTTTCATAACGAGGGCGCTCTCTTTATGATGAACGCAATTAAATTAACTTTGCTAACGGCAGCGCTTGTTATTCGAGCCGTTGTTTTGGAATAGCAAAATCAAGACTCAACACATGGAGATTCAACATGGCTTATTTTTCACTAGCCTTCGGTACGGCAACCAAAAATCGCGACAATAAAATCATTGAAGCGTTCTTCCCTAACCCGCTTCTAAACCCAAGCGACGCTCTTGTAGCAGCTGTAGCTGAAGTGTCAGGTTACGCTGAAGGCAACCAAGCTATCGAAATCTCTGCTGCACAAAGCGCAGAACTGGCGAAAGCATTCGCAGCAAACGATGATGCAGCTAACGCATCTTTCGCAGAAAAAGCGGCAGCGTCTGAACAGCCACTTGTTCTTGTTGTTCTTGCTACTGACGAGAAGCCAGCATCAGTTGCTGAAGGCTTCCTAAAGCTACAACTTATCTCTAACCGCCTAGTACAACCACACGGTACGGTACTGGACGGCATCTTCGGTCTACTGCACAACATCGCATGGACAAACGAAGGCCCTATCGACCTACCTGAGCTGGCTGAACGTCAAATCGAAGCTCGCCTTGCAGGTCGTGCTCTGTCTGTAGATTGCGTAGACAAGTTCCCTAAAATGGTGGACTACGTAGTACCAACAGGTATCCGTATTGCTGACACTTCTCGTGTTCGTCTTGGCGCACACGTAGGCGAAGGCACAACAGTAATGCACGAAGGTTTCATCAACTTCAATGCTGGTACAACTGGCGTGAGCATGGTTGAAGGTCGTATCTCTGCGGGTGTTGTTGTAGGTAACGGTTCAGACATCGGCGGCGGCGCTTCTATCATGGGTACTCTGTCTGGTGGCGGTACGATGGTTATCTCTATCGGCGAAAACTGCCTACTAGGCGCAAACGCGGGTCTTGGCTTCCCTATGGGTGACCGTTGTACAGTTGAGTCTGGTCTTTACGTGACTGCGGGTACTAAGGTTCGCATGCTAGATAAAGAAGGCAATGAAGTAGAAATCATTAAAGCTCGCGATCTTGCTGGCGTGTCTGATCTTCTGTTCCGTCGCAACTCAATCACAGGCCAAATCGAGTGCCTAGCGAACAAGTCTGCGGTTGAGCTAAACAGCGAGCTGCACAGCAACAACTAATCTAAGCGCTAGATGCTAGATGCTAGATGCTAGATGCTAGAAAATAATAAGCCGCTGGGGTTCAATCCAGCGGCTTTTTTGTATGTTCTGGGAATCATTATTGCCCCATTACCAGTCAGAGTTAACAGAATGTTAACATGTATTTGCCCTACTAAAAGTAATCCCTTGTCTGTTGGATATTTGCAAGGCAAACTGCTGGGCAAAAGTTCGAAAACACTCTGAATGTCTAAAAATCGCCATATTTTTCGAAACTAGGGATTTTATATCATTGGCTTTTCGGTTTCGGTTTCGGTGGCTGAAAGTTTGGGATAATTTGAAAACCATTTGGACATAGCTATGCCTGTACTCTTACCAGAGTACTAGCGGCAGAAGTTTCATAATTTCTGTTGCGCTGCGCTTACAAACCGATAAGAACATAAATCGATATCTACTTAGCCATCTTTACATACCTTTACATCACATGACGTTATCTTACTTACATTAGTATATTCTTAAGTAGTGAAACAAAGAGAAGGAAAACGTCATGAAAATCAAAAGCACGATACTCGCGTTACTCGGTATCGTTATGGCCTTCGGAGCAATGGCTGGTGGAATGAATAAAGGCATGAATAACAATATGTCACGCCCAGTATTTTCACAGTTTGATCTCGATGGTGATGGCAAGATAACCGAAGCCGAGTTCAATCAAGCACGCTCAGAACGTATTGCCCAGCGAGCAGAAGAGGGACGTACGTTGAAAAATATCAATCAAAGCCACAGTTTTGCTTCGTTAGATAGCAACGCGGATCGCGCTATCTCTCAACAAGAGTTTAATGCTCATCAAGGCATGGTGAACCCCAAAAATACCATGGGCAAAGGCAAAAACAATCAGTAGCTCAATTCAATCAGGCCTCCATTTGTGAGGCCTGACTTATTTTGAGATCAAGGAAGCAAATCCGCTTATGTTGGTGTGCTACCTTTTGCTTAAGGAAAAGCTAATATATAGTAAGGGAATCGCTATGACTAGGTATAGCTGGTTACAAAGGGCTCTGTTTGTTCCTCCTGTTTTGTTGGGCATCGCGTTATTGGTGATCGCACCAGGGATGAAGGCTGAACCGCCTAATGCGAGTAATACGGCTGCTAAAAAGGTGGTTCGGGTGTTGAAAGTCGAGCCGCGAAATATCCAACCTTCTGCCATCGGATATGGACATACCGAGTCTGTTCAAGACTGGCAGGCACAGTCTGAACTTGACGGCGCGGTTGTGTGGGTTTCTGAGCAATACAAAACGGGCGCTATTATCCGCAAAGACAGCGAACTCCTTAGAATTGACCCCACCGCTTATCAACTTACTATTGCCCGTTTGCAAGCTGAGCTTGAAGTGCTAATGCTAACGAATCAGACCATTATCGATTCGCTCAAGATTGCAGAGAAAGAGTTTGAGGTACAACAGTCAGAATATGCCCGCTCAATCAAATTGAGTGAAACCGGGCATATCTCCAAAACAGAGAAAGACCGCGCGACCAAAGACTTGCTCAGCAGCCAGCAACAGCTCCAGACACAGAAAAACCAACTGGCAATTAATCAAGCGCAGCAAAAGGTTTTGCAAACGGAACTAGCACTTGCAAACCGAGATCTCGAACAAACCGTAATTAAAGCCCCATTTGATATTCGCATTGTCGAAACCTTGGTTGGACTCGCCGAGTATGTCAACAAGGGGGAATTGCTGCTCAAAGCGGATGACATCGATGCCGTTGAGGTTCGCGCGCAGTTTCCGCTTGGTAAAATGCGTCCGCTAAGAAATTCCAATCGCTTTGACTCGCTTGACGAAGATGTTCATAGCAACTTGAGCGCGACAGTCGAGCTCCAAGCAGGCGATAAAGTAATTACTTGGCCTGCCGAGATCAGCCGCTCCGGCGGTGAAATCGATGCTCAGACTCAAAGCCAAAGCCTGGTTGCACAAGTAAATCAGCCCTATCAGCAAGCCATTCCCGGGGAGAAGCCACCACTTATTCGTGGGACTTTCGTTAAAGTCACGATTAAAGCACCAATGATGGAGCAACAAGTCTTGCTACCGATAAACGCCATCCATGATGGTAAAGTTTACACTGTCTCTGAAGGTAAACTGAAAAGCAAACCTGTCAGGATAGATTTCGTCCAAGGGCAGGTTGCGGTGATCAAATCTGGCGTGGAATTCGGTGATGTGGTTGTGCTAAGTAAACTTTCACCCGCCGTTGAGGGGATGGCTTTACAACCGCAACCGGATGAGAAAATCGGCCTTTGGTTGGATACGCAGAGCGGATTTAAAGCCCTAAACGCGATTCAGAAAGAGGGCAAATTATGATCGCTTTTTTTGCTCGGCACACCACTGGCGCCAATGTCCTGATGATGGCGGTACTGCTGTTAGGGGCTTTTGCCTTGCCCAAACTGCAGAAAGACACTTTTCCGTTGACGCCGACCAAAAATATTGAGGTTCGGATCGTTTATCCGGGCGCGTCACCTTTTGAGATGATGGAAGAAGTGTGTTACCCGTTGGAAGATTCTCTCGATAAGCTGAGTGGAATTAAAGAGTTAAGCTGTGATGCCCGAGAGAGTTTGGTCATCGCCAATGTGGAAATCGGCGATGATGAAGACATTGACACTTTAACCAGCGATATTCAACAGCAGGTTAACGCCATCAGTGATTTTCCGGATCGAGTTGAGCAGATCACGGTGTCGAAACTGGACCGAGTGGCAACGGTGGCCAGTGTCGCGATTACCGGCAATATGTCAGATAGGGACTTATATCTCTATGCCCAACAAATTAAGCACAAGTTAAAAGAGAGCCCATTGATCGCTCAGGTGACCGTGAGCGGTTTTGCGGATCAAGAAATAGAAATTCGCGTATCGCAGTGGAAGTTGCAGCAGTACGGCCTGAGTGTGTCCGACTTGTCCAATCTAGTACAACAGCAAAGTATCAGCACTCCTGCTGGCGTATTTAGTAATGACTTGGAAGAGATCAGCGTCCGCTTCGACCACTTAGGCAGCAACGTCAGAGACTTCGAAAATATCGTGATTAAATCCAGTGAGACGGGGACTCAGGTTCGCCTCGGTGATGTTGCCGTTATTCAGCAGAAGTTCACTAGCGATGAAAATCAAATCCTGTTCAATGGTCAGCGTGCCGCTTTGCTTCAGGTGTCCAAAACGCAATTTCAAGATACCTTAACGGTCAAAGATGCGATCGTCAGCATGGTTGAAAAAGAACAGGCGAGAGCCCCTGAAGGCGTCGCTTTAACCATCACCCAAGATTCCAGCACCAATATTATTGAGCGTCTGAGAATCCTCACCAGCAATGGCGCACAGGGATTAGCACTGGCATTTTTGATGTTGTGGGCGTTTTTTAATATTCGCTTTAGCTTTTGGGTCACCATGGGGCTGCCGGTTTCATTCCTTGGCGCCATTTTTGCGATACAACTTCTCGGTTATACCCTGAATATGATGACGCTGGTCGGGCTGATTGTCGCGATTGGTCTGCTAATGGACGACTCGTTGATCATTGCAGAAAACATCGCTGCCAAGAGGCAACAAGGGCTACCCGCGTTTGACGCTGCAGTTGAAGGTACCAAACAAGTCTTCCCAGGTGTGATTGCATCGTTTGCTACCACCATCATGGTGATAGGGCCGCTGATGTTTCTCACAGGCAAGATGGGCGAAGTACTACGCTATATTCCCATCGTGTTATTGATTACCTTGCTTGTTAGTCTGATAGAAGCTTTCTTGATCTTGCCGTCTCATTTGGCACATAGCCATACTGAATCTCGCTCTAATCCTATACGGGACAAGTTCATTGCCGGTTTTGAAAACATCAGAGACAGATTCTTTGTGCCAGTGAGTGTCAAGGCGATGAATGCACCTTATCTTTCAGTAGGGATATTGGTGATGGTGGTGATGATTTCAACCGCTTCCATTTCGTCAGGTTGGCTGAAATTCAAAGCCATGCCTGCCTTGGAAAGTGATGTGCTGCAGGCGCGTATCTTGCTCCCTCAAGGCAGTTTACTGAGCCAGACAGAGGCGGTGGTGGAGAAGGTTTCAAACGCGCTTGATGAACTCAACCAAGAATACGCAGAGAAATACCCAAGCTCAAAACCTTTGGTCGCGAGCACCACGATCATGTTCAACTCAAATGCTGATGCTAATGAGTCGGGGCCGCATATGGCAACCGTCAGTGCCGATCTATTGCCAGCACAATTTAGGCAGCAGAGCATTAAAGATCTGATCCAAGATTGGAAACAAAAAGTAGGCCCTACGGCGGATGTGGTTTCACTCAAGTTTACCGATAAAGAACGGGGCATTGCTGGCAATGGCATTGATATTCGGGTTCAGGGTGAGTCGTTACAAGAGCTCAATCAAGTCAGCCGCTCGCTGGTGAAATGGTTGAAGGGATTTGACGGTGTCTATAACCTCTCCACCGATCTGCGTGAGGGCAGAACCGAATTTCACGTTAACCTTAAAGATGAAGCTGGCGTGATGGGAGTTAATGCTTCCAACATTGCTCAAACGCTGCGCAGCGCGGTAAAAGGCAGTACTGATCTGACGGTTTTCCAACAAGGCGAGCTGGTGGATATTAGTGTGAGACTGGATGAGTTTACGCACCAAGCTAGCCTGTATGAGTTGAATAACTTGATGGTGACGGCAGGCAATGGAACCCTAGTTCCATTATCAAGTGTTGCGACGTTTGACAGAAAACAAGCCTTCTCGCGAATTCACCGCATTAATGGGATGAACACTGTGGTTGTGCAAGGCAATATCGATACGCGGGTTGCCAATGCGCGTGAAATCATGCTGCAGTTCAATAGCGAATTTGTCTCGCAAACTCAACACAAATTCCCAGACATCACCTTCACCTCGCAAGGTCAGGATAAAGAAAGCTCAGATACGGGCTCCTCGCTGGCGACCTTCTTTGCTCTTGGCGTGGTGGGGATTTATCTTATTTTAGTGTTCCTGTTACAAAGCTACACTCAACCGATTGCTGTGCTGCTGGCAATCCCTATGGGCTGGATTGGTGTGGTATGGGGGCACTTGGGCATGGGGTTCGATTTGACTATTCCAAGCTTGGTTGGCTTTGCTACCTTAGCGGGTATCGTCGTTAACGATAACATTCTGTTGGTCAATTTTATTAAGAAGAATATCGCCCAAGGCGAGCGCTTGATAGACTCTTGTCGAGAGGCGGTACGTGACCGATTTAGAGCGATATTTATCACCTCGTTAACCACATTTGCAGGATTGCTTCCACTGTTAACCGAAACCAGTACGCAAGCGCAATTTCTGATCCCGTTAATTGCCAGTATTGCGTTTGGCTTAGTCTCGGCTACGTTACTAGCGTCAATTGTTGTGCCTTGCGTGCTGCTTATTTTGGACGATTTAAAGCTGACCAAATGGGCAGAAGGTGCTCAATCTTCCCTTTGAGGCCCTTGGGAGTGCATGCTGAACCATGTCATTTAGCCCGGCATGAAAATGGTAGTTTGCGTAGAATTTATTTGGCGATTAAACCCTATCACTGACTGCTGTTTTTTTGCGTACAAAAAACAATAGGGTCAGGTCTTGTCTTTTGCTCTTTGGTGGCAGTTTTTCTATCAGGTTTAGTTATTTGTCATACCTGAAGTTATTAGGGCGTGTTGATCT